>RZYT01000153.1 GCA_009930195.1 Spirochaetia bacterium
GTCGAACAAGCCCTCATGCATCGCAGAGCAGGGGACAATGAGGACTCGGAAAAGCAAACACGATATACCGTAGACGACAGATCCGCTCCTTGGCTCTTGTTTGCCAAAGCCAACGAGGATCAACCAGGGCGAGAACAGCTGGTTGTGTACGAGTGGTGGGGTCGCCTCACCATGGACGACGGAAGCGTCAAGCCTTGGCTGATAGTGACGTGTGGAGATGTGCTCCTCAGGTCAGAGCGGAACCCGTACAACCACGGCAAAAGCCCCTTTGTCACGTTGAGCCCCATTCTGGATGTATTCAAGATGGAGGGCATTGGCTTGGCTGACCTGGTTGGGGAGCTCCAAAAAGTCAAAACCAGCATAAGACGGCAGATGCTGGATAACCTGTCGTTCCAAAATAACCAGATGTGGGAAGTAGATCGGTCTGTGAGACCAGAGTACAGCAGCCTCCTAAATCCTCGTCCTGGTGGCATTGTGAGAGTCGATCGGCTAGGTGGACTTAAGCCCTTGACGCCTCCTCCTCTAAGCAATATCGCTATGCAAGCCCTTGAGTTTGAGCAATCCCAACTAGAGCAGCTTACAGGCGTGACTCGGTACAACCAGGGGCTTGACGCCAAGTCTCTCAACAAAACGGCAACAGGGATTTCGGCGATCATGGGAGCTAGCCAACAACGGATTGAGTTAATTGCACGGACCTTCGCCGAGACGGGGGTCCGTGAATTATTTCGGCTGATGCTTGCGCTCAACCAGCAGTTTATGGATAAGACCTACTCCCTAAGGATATACGGTGAGTCCTCCATGGTTGAGCCCGACGACATAAAAGGGCTGTTTGATATCTCGATCAACGTGGGGATAAGCGCAGGCAGACAGGAAGAGACACAGCAACAGATGATGCAGCTCCTCCAGATGGCCCCTGGTTTGATGCAGGGGGGAGTAATGACACCTGACAACGTCTATGAGGTGCTCAAAAAGCTTATGAGCTCTTGGGGACACAAAGACGTAGATCGCTATGTGTCAGATCCCCAGTATGTCCAGCAAATGCAGCAGCAAATGGAACAACTAGGGCAGCAAGCGCAGCAGATGCAGCAGCAGCTAGAGCAAAGCCAGCAGCTACTACAGATGTTGCCACCGGAGCTATTACAGCAGACTCAACAGCAGCTACAGATGATGCAGCAGCAACAGTCGATGATGCAACAGCAAGGGGCCCCTCCAGCACAACCACAGGGCATGCCCCCACAACCAGGAGGGATGTAGATGACACAGGAAGAGCAGATGTTAAAGGAGCAGATGGATATCGCCCAAAGGATAGTAGACGTCACCTCTCAAATAGACATCCCCGCGGTGGCTCAGGCGATCGATGCATTCAGCGGACAACTGTTCCAGATCCTTCTCACCATCCATGTGGACGACCCCAATAGCAAGTCGATACTCGCTAAATGTCAGGGGCTAAACGATTTCAAGTTATGGCTGGTGGAACGCAAAAGCGAAGCCGAACGGTTTTTAATCGAGCACTCTTAGTGGTGCCAACGATATAGACAAGGAGATATGAGCATGACGGAGATCAACCACGAGGAATCTCAGGAATTCAAGGCAGATGGATACCCCCAGGCTGAGGACGATTGGTCATTTTTTGATGGTGACGACAATTCCCCTCAGGAGAACATTGAAACGTCGCAGGAGGAAGTCGAGCCCCAGGACGAGCAGGAAGAGCCTGTTATGGAGCCTCAGAGCGAGGTACCTCCACAACAGGGGCCGCTATTTGTCCTGAAGCATAACGGGCAGGAGATCCCTATCAGCGACACACAGCAGATGATAGCCCTTGCTCAGCAGGGGTTGGACTACACACAAAAGACCCAAGCCCTTGCTGCGTATCGGAGGGAAGTTGCAGCACTAGAGTCTCACGGAGATCTAAAAGCAGAGCTGGAAAGGCGCATGAGAGGTGAAGCCCCGAGGCCACTCACCAATGCAGAGCTGGACAAGCTGGAAGATGCCAAAAAAGATGCCTCCGAAATGGAACAAAAAGACGATGAAACTTACGAAGATTGGGTCCAGCGAGTCGCTGAGAGCAAGGCGCAGAAAGCCGTTGAGGTCCAACTCCACCAGTACCAAGCGCAGCAGGTAAGACAGACCCTCTTGCAGGCGGTAGAGAACGACCCGTTAAGGGAACCCGTGATCAACGTCATAAGGCAGGCGGTTCAAGCGAAGAAGATACCTCCTGCGGTAATACAGCAGGCAGACGAAGACCCAGAGGCGTTTAAGTGGATATACGACACGGCAAGACAGGCCGTTGTCGGAATGATGCACAACCAGATGATAAGCAACCAGCAGGCTCAGCCGCCTCAGCAGATCCCTCAGCAGCCCTCGCAAAGCTTCAGTCCACAAAAAAAGGCCGCTCCAAAAATGGAGTCAGGCAGCAGGGCGACGAGAAACACTCCCAGCTCGAAGAAACAGGCCATAGACCGACAGGTCATAAAAGACATGAACTCTGGGCAGTTTATGGATCTTGTCGAGATGGTTAAGTCTGGTGCGTTGTCTAGATAGGAGAGGTTCTCATGGCAGTAATCACGAGTAATGTTATATCTTCCGCGGTATCCGAGTTTTACGACAGGGCCCATCTTGAGGTCGCAAGACCTATGCTTACATATGCAAAATGGAGCACCAAGAAGAGGCTGAAGAAAGGACACGGCAAACAGATCAAGTTCAGGCGTCCTGTCCCGTTTGATCCGGCGACAACCCCGCTTACGGAGGGGCTGACCCCTCAGGGGAGAAGCTTTGAGTACCAGGAGGTCACAGGGACGGTCGACTTCTTCGGCGACTGGGCCAGCCTCTCTGATGTGATCCAGGTCATAGAGCCAGACCCAATCTTGACCGATATCGTCACTGAGTTCGGCGAGCAGGAGGCCCTCACCATAAATACGCTCATGAGGAATAAGCTCATGACCGGGACAAACGCCTATTTCGCCAGCAACGTGGCCAACAGAGAGGCGGTAAAAGACTCGATCAAGGTAGCCGACATCAAGGCGATGCGTCTTGCACTCAAAAAAGCCAAAACTAAGCCGCTCACGAAAATGATGAACGCATCCACCGGCATAAGCACCACGCCAATAGAGGCTTGCTATATAGCTCTCGTCAGCCTCGAGGTCGCATCGGACTTGAGGGATTTGGAGTCCAGCGGGTTTGTCCCCGTGCATAAGTACGCGTCTCAGACGGGGATTTTGGAGGGGGAGATCGGCAAGCTCGATGGGATAAGGTTTATCGAGACGACCGAAGCCCCTGTTTGGAAGGGCGCAGGAACGACTCCCGCGTCTGGAGTTGTGGGCACAGGAGGAGCTACCGATGTCCATGGCGTCATTGTCTTTGGGGCCAACGCCTACGCAGAGATCCCACTCGAGAGCCTTAACTCTGGGATTATTATCAAGGCAGGTAACCTTAAAGACACAAACGACAAGTCGGACCCCCTGAACCAGAGGAGTACTGTAGGCTGGAAACTCGCTTGGGGCGGCGTCATCCTGAATGATGACTGGATCATCCGCTACGAGTGCGGTTCCACCAGATAGGAGTGAGAACATGGGCGCAGAATTTATGCAGAACCAGGACTGGAGGAACTTCAAGGCCGACTACGACGCCGTTAAGACGACTGTCCCCATTGTAGTTGCTACGACCACAGCGGTCCCAACCAATAGCTCAGCAAGAGCGAGTGGCATTG
The DNA here is from genome assembly GCA_009930195.1 of Spirochaetia bacterium. Lineage (GTDB taxonomy): Bacteria > Spirochaetota > Spirochaetia > Sphaerochaetales > Sphaerochaetaceae > Sphaerochaeta. The sequence goes on from RZYT01000153.1 coordinate 3,707, forward strand.
GTGTTGGGACTGTTATCGCAGATGGGGAGGGCAAAAAGGTTTACATCGTCACCGCGGTTGCCGCCGATGGGGCCCTTACCAAGGTCCAGATTGGCAGCTGGACTTAGCTATAACCAGGTTTGAGAGGGGTGGAGATGTTATCTCCCCCCTCTCCTTTTTTTTGTAAAGGAGATCGTATGTTATGTCTATGATAAGACCTGACCACATGTACAGCGTCATCGTCACCAACGCCGAAGATCCCAAACAGCCGATGCAGTCGATAACTCACAACGGCAAAAGGATCGAGATCAGATGCGGGATGCTGGTCACTCTGCCAGGAACTCATGTTGCGCTGGTCCAGGATTGCGGGATGATGCTTCCCATCACAGAGGATGAGTATGTTAATGGGCAGAAGTTCACCAAACAGAAAGGTGAACGATTCGTACCGCGCTTCAACGTCAACATCAAGGAAGACCTTACCGCTCGGGCAAAAATGGACATGCCCCCGGTGATGGGCGGAGGAGTCATTATCGACCCTGCCAACCCAATGACAATTGTCGCGACAGGGGACACTCCCGTCTCAGAGGAAGAACCTCAGCCAGAGGTAGTAGAGGGCAAACAGGACCAGAGAAGAAGGAAGTAAGGACATGACTGTCCTATCTGACCTTTTGCAAAAAGTCAGGGAAGGGCTAGATGAACCAGTGCCCATAGTCTGGAGCGATACTGAGCTGTTGCATTATCTACAGTCCGGTGTCGCTTTGCTATGGAAGCTTGCCGTAAAGACTAACCCTGACATGATAGCCCGTTGTGATGTCGTTACGGTGCTCAAAGACGAGGGCAGCGTCAAACTACCTTACGAGCCTCTAAAGTTGCTATTCGCAAAAAGAGAGATGGACAACAGAGAGTTGACCTTTGTGTCTTTCTCCAGTCTGCCTGTGTCTGGGCAAGGGGCCCCCCTTTATTGCTCTCTTACCGGTCGTGACATGCTTAGGTTTTCTCCTGTTGCGTCCGAGGACACGGGGCTTGTCGTGTATGGAGTGCCTCAGCCACCAGTTCTCGCCCTTGAGGACGAGTCCCCGTTCCCATATGTCGCTGACGAGCTCCTTGTGGATTGGGCCCTGGTAAAGGCTTACAACCGAGATGAGGCCATCCCTCAGATGGAGATGCAGTATGTACAGCAACATAAAACGGATTTGGACATGCTGTTCGAGCTGAGAGACCCCCAAGTATTGACGGGGCAAGGGCCTTGGGTGGTTTAGCATGGCTATATACGGGTCCAAGTGGAATAAGCCAATGGAAAGGAAAATCCAGGTCCCTATTTCTGGGACTGACGTGGTGTCCTTACCGCATAAGGTTCATGACGGGAAATGTGCTGATTCCCTCAATATGTGGGTATCCCCTTCAGGCCAGTTTGAGGCCAGGCCTGGGACCATCGGGCTGCTCAAAGACCTCTTGCCAAAGCCGATAAAAGCCATCGCCTTCTATCCCAAGAGCAACAAACTTTTGGTCGCTTCGGGCTCTCGCCTGTATTTGGTGGACAAGACGCACACAAGACATGACGCTACGGCTACTGACCTCGGGGCGCTAAATTCCATAACTGACGACGACAATGTGAGCATAGCTATTTTTTGCGGAGATGCCTTTATCGCCTCCGG
>RZYT01000154.1 GCA_009930195.1 Spirochaetia bacterium
TGAATCGGGGCGAAAGGACTCGAACCTTCGATATCCTGCTCCCAAAGCAGGTGCCCTAGCCACTGGGCTACGCCCCGAAATCTTTTGGAGTATACGCACTTGAGCTTCGAAGCGTCAAGGGGTACCATACTCAGAACCTATGGATATACAACAACGAGCAGAAGAAGTGGCAAAGCGCCTGGATGAGCTTTTGCCCCGGGATATTCAGTTTCTGGAACAGCGGGTTCCCTTTCGCTTTCTCATCAGTGTCATTCTCTCCGCCCAGACCACGGACAGGATCGTCAATGTGGTGGTGAAAGAGTTGTTCAAGGCGTACCCGGATGCCCGCTCTCTTGCCCAGGCAAAGCCTGAGGATGTGGAAGAGATCATCTATGCAACCGGCTACTATCGCAACAAGGCCAAGAACATCATCGCCTGTGCCCAGCAGTTGGTTGACCGACAGGTTCCCGATACCATGGAAGAGCTGGTCAAGTTGCCCGGAGTGGGAAGAAAGACGGCCAGCTGTGTCCTGGGTGACATCTACGGAAAGCCTGCCATCATTGTAGATACCCACTTTGCCCGCGTGGTGAATCGTCTTGGGTTGGTCAAGACCAAGGAGCCTGCAAAGGTTGAGAAAGAGATTGCCTCGCTTCTGGATGCATCAAAGCACTACCGATTCTCCATGACGGCCAATCTGTTCGGCAGGAGTGTGTGCCATGCAAAGAAACCTGAGTGTGAGGAGTGTCCGTTCAGCGACCTTTGCCCGAGTCGAGATGCTTTTCTGAAGAGACGCGCCAAAGCTTGAGGTCACCTTCTTCCTGTATGGTGAGCATGGCGATCCAAAGGTCCCTTATTACCACAGGCTCCATCGTATGCTGCACCTCAATGTCCCCCAGATGGATGCCGCTGTAGGGGTAGCTGGTATCCAGTTCACTCCGCAGGGGAGCAAGGGCGGACTCATCCACCGGTATATAGAGGTGGTGATCGGTGTATCGCAGCTCACCAAGGGAGACCAGCGGCAGCTTTGGGCACGTCACGTACCCAATCGAATCCCCATCCTTGGCTTTGCCGAGAATGATGCACGGTTCAAGGGTCAGGAAGCTGGGGTCGGGATGAAGTGCATACAACTCGCTTCTGAGTTTGCCCAGCTCTCGTTGCAGTTCTTTGGGCAGACGAAGGATATACAGGCTTTCCATAACACCAGCATAGCGAAGCGCAAAAGGCTCTACAAGGGAAAAAGTTGAAAAGATAGCCCCTTTGTCTTTACACAAAAGCCGTTATCTGGTAATTTGGCAAAGGTTGAAGTCTTCTACGCGATGACCTTGTGTTACTGCTCACGGACATGCATGTGCCCGTACAAGGAAAGCCATGACTTTGACAGGCCTGAGTCGGCCCAAAAAAGAATTATTATGACAAGGTGGATATAGCTATGGCTCGTAGATGTGAGATTTGCGGAAAAGGAACGGTTGCAGGAAATAGTGTTCCGAGAAAAGGTCAGGCCAAGAAGCACGGTGGTGTTGGTCAGCACATTGGCGTTACCACAAAGCGCGTATTCCGCCCTAATCTCGTGACGATCAAGACGTTGATCAACGGAGCTCCCCGCACGATCAAGATTTGTACTCGTTGCTTGAGGAGCGGAAAGGTCGAGAAGCTCGTATAACATTTGTTTGTGTTACAGCTCGATCACAGAGGAGCCCATTCATGGGCTCTTTTTGTATATCCTTACAACAGAGAAGTTTACTGAGTTGTTCACTATCTTGAACGTTTATCAGAGGAGGCCACTGTGAATTCAGTCAGGGTACATGCAGTCGAAAGCAGCAATCTGGTCTGCAGGGAAGGATACGAGAAACTGATGCGTATCGTTTCACAGGCTAAGGAAGATCACCAACTCTTTGTCCTTTCCCCGCTGACACATGATGATCTTGAGCTTACCAGCCTGCTTGCCTATGCAAAAGCCCGTGATGAACGTCTGTGGTCGGTTCAGGAGCAGCGCTTCGGCCGTTGGACCACCCTCATCGAGGAGCTTTTGGACCTGAGTGCCGCACAGAAGGTGCTGGAACGAATCAAGCAGGGCTTTGCCGACATTGAGGATCTGCTTCGCAGCGTCTGGTTGGTTGAAGAGATATCCTCTGGTGTTGAGCGCTACCTGGAAAAGGTGTGCAACAGCTGGGTTGCCGATTTGCTCTGCCACATTGCCAGCAGCAAAGGCCTCATTGCTGACCTTTGTGATTACGATTCCGTACTCACCATGCAGGAATTCCGTCACCAGATACTCTTTGTATATGGACAGCTTCCCCAGGCCGAGGGCTTCAAGACCAAGGAGGGGCTCAGTGAGTATGCCGCTTCCTCCCTGGCAGGGGCCTTGAATGCTGACGGGGTTACGTTTTGGAATAACACCAGCTTGCTGAAGAATGCAGACAGCTTGGAAGTTCCTTCCGCCTTGGTCATCCGCTCGCTCTCCTATGCCGAGGCAACCGAACTCTCCTTCTTTGGTGCGCCGGTCATTCATCCCCAAGCCTTGTTGCCTGCCATCACCCGCTCCATTGCCGTACAACTGCGCTGGTGGGGGGATGAAAACGATGCAGGAACCCTGGTAAGCAAGGATGGCGACGGGGAGGAGCAGTCCCGGGTGAAAGGTTTTTCCATCATCCACAATGTTGCCCTGATCAACGTGGAAGGGGCCGGCATGAGCGGAGTCATCGGCATTGCCAGCCGTCTCTTCTCTGCCATGCGGGAAGCTTCCATCTCTGTCATACTCATCAGCCAAGCTTCCAGTGAGTACTCCATCTGTTTCGCTGTTCCCGAGCAAGAGATGGAGAAGGCTTGCGCCACCGCACGCATGGAGTTCTCCCATGAGCTGGAGAACCGCATGATCCAAAGTATTGAAGGCGAGGGTGGCTTGGCCATTTTGGCTGCAGTCGGCAAGCGTATGACCGGCCAGGCCGGAGTTGCCGGCAAATTCTTCTCCTCCTTGGGCAAAGCTTCGGTAAATGTCATTGCCATCGCCCAGGGATCCAGCGAAACCAACATCAGTGCAGTCATCAAAGGCCAGGATACCAAGAAGGCCCTGAGGGCACTGCATGCACGGTTCTTCCTCTCCAAGCAGGCGTTGTCTGTAGGCCTCATCGGACCGGGAAGCATCGGAGGGACGCTGCTTGGGCAAATTGCCAAGGAGAGCATCAGGCTCAAGGAGCAGTTCGGCCTGGATATCCATATCAGGGGAATTGCCAACTCCCGAACCATGATTCTCGATCAGGATGGAATAGATCCCGCCAACTGGAAGGACCGGTTTGCTTCGGAGTCTGTTCCGATGGACCTGGATCTGTTTACCCGCCATATCGGGGCAACCTACTTTCCCCACTCCCTGATCATCGACTGCACCACCAGCAGCGCCTTGGCTGAACTCTATGCATCCTGGATGGAGATGGGCATCCATGTCATCACCCCAAACAAGAAAGCCGGGACAGCTCCCATGGCCTACTACGACCATCTCTTCGATACATGCCTGAGGACAGGAAGACGATTCCTCTATGAGACGACAGTCGGAGCCGGGCTTCCGGTCATTTGGACGCTGAAAGACCTCGTGCAGACCGGCGACCGGGTGCACCGCATCGAGGGCATCGTCAGCGGTACTCTTGCCTGGCTCTTCTCCTCATATGATGCATCCATGCCGTTCTCCACGCTTGTTCGCGAGGCTATGGAAATGGGCTACACCGAACCCGATCCACGTGACGACCTCTCCGGTATGGATGTGGGAAGGAAAACCGTCATACTTGCACGCGAGCTTGGCTACCGTGTGGAGGTTGCCGACATCCCGATCCAGAGCTTGGTTCCTGCAGGGCTTGAAATGGGGAGCGTCCAGCAATTCCTTGACCAGCTTGAGTTGCTTGATCCACTCATTGAGGCTGAATACCGCAAGGCACAGAGCCTGAACCACCGCCTGCGCTATGTCGGGGTTGTGGATGAGGAGGGAAAGTGCAGCGCCTCGCTCAGGAGTTTCCCGCTCGACCATCCCTTCGCCCAGGCGCAGGGTACCGACAACGTCATCTGCTTCACCACCGACCGGTATTACTCCCAACCCTTGGTCATCAAGGGACCGGGTGCGGGCCGCGAAGTAACCGCTGGTGGGGTGTTCAGTGATATACTTCGTTTGGCTGCCTACTTGGGAGCCCGGATCTAAAGGAGAAGTGCTCTATGAAATTTGTTTCCACACGCAAAGGCTCGGAACCTGTCAATGCAAGTACCGCGATCATCCAGGGGCTTGCCCCCGATGGTGGTTTGTATGTACCTGAGTCCTTTCCCTCGCTCGCAAATCTGAACATTCATGAGATATCCTCATATCCTGAGCTTGCCTATGAGGTGCTTGCCCCGTTTTTCAAGGATGACCCGCTGGAGTCGGAGCTGGCGGAAATCTGTCTGGATGCTTTCAATTTTCCTGTTCCCCTGGTACCCCTCAAGCCCGAACAGATGATCCTTGAGCTCTTCCATGGACCTACCGCAGCATTCAAGGACTTTGGTGCACGATTTCTTGCCTTCAGCATGGAACGAATTCTCAAGCGGGAGGGAAAGAAGCTCACCATTCTGGTAGCCACCAGCGGGGATACGGGTGGGGCTGTGGCAGCTGCCTTTGCGAATCGTGAGAACATCACGGTGAAGGTCCTGTTTCCCAAGGGGAGAGTAAGCAAGCGCCAACAGGCACAACTGACCTGCTGGGGCGGCAACATCCAAGCCTACGAGGTGGACGGCAGCTTTGATGACTGCCAACGGATGGTCAAAGCTGCCTTCATGGATCCCAAGCTTTCCAAAGAGCACAACCTGAGCAGTGCAAACAGCATCAACCTCGGTCGCTTGCTTCCCCAATCCATCTACTATGTCTTTGCATCACACCTTTTTGCCCAGAGCACAGGCAAAAGGCCGACCTTCATCATTCCCAGCGGGAATGTGGGAAACAGCTGTGCTGCCTACTGGGCCCTGACCATGGGAGCTCCCATGGAAAAGATTGTGCTGTCGGTGAACAAGAACACCACCATTGTCGACTACCTGAAGTCTGGCACCTATCAAGGAAGGCCCTCCTTGGCAACACTTGCAAACGCCATGGATGTAGGCGATCCAAGCAACATGGAGCGCCTGCTCTCCCTCTATCCCGACTTTGAGACAATGAAGCGGATGGTGAGCGCCTATTCGGTTGATGACGAGACGATAGAAAAGACCATCAAAGAGGTGTATGAAGAGACTGGTTATGTGCTCTGTCCTCACACCGCAACCGGAGAGAGGGTACGCCGTGACCATTTTGCCAATGATCCCACCATCGTGGTGTCCACAGCCCATCCTGCAAAGTTTGAGCAAGTGGTGGA
>RZYT01000155.1 GCA_009930195.1 Spirochaetia bacterium
AGGGGCGAACACGGGCACAGGTACGCTGACCATGGATTCGACCGCTCCCTACCATGCCGACCACATGTTTGGTGCATACACCATCAAAGTCACTCGTGCATACGTTACCGAGGGTGCCGTAGCCGGTGCCTACGAGGTTCGCAACCCCGCCGGTTCACTGATTGGCACGGGAACCATTGGCGACACCTTCGACAACCAAATCAAGTTTGTGCTTGCAGAGGCTGGTGCGACCAAGTTCATCGTCGGTGATGCGTTCACCTATACCATCGCTCAGGCGGCTGGTAGCGGCCAGCTCGCAATCGTTGACAAGGATGCCACCAATGGAACCGACGTTCCGTTCGGCATTCTGGTGAATGATGTTGACGTGTCCGAGGCGACCGCAGATGCGGACTTGTATGTTCGTGGTGAGTTCAACCAGAACGAAATCATCGTTCCCGACGGGGATTCCGTTGCGAACTACAAAGAAGCTCTCAAGGCAATCAACATTTATCTTGTTGATTCTGAGAGCGAGTAAGGGAGGTGCTGAAAAATGGCATATGATCCTATGGTAACTGCTGGACTCATGAAAGTCTATGCGACCTACAAAGTGGCACATCCCCAGCACCAGTTCTTCAAGGACATGCTGTTCGGCGGCAGACTCATCTCCGGCACCGACCAGCTTACCGTTGAGACGAAGCGTGCTGGGCAGAAGGTTGCGGCCTCGATTGCGAGATTCGCAAACCCGAACTCCGCAGAGGCTTCCGACAGCTTCAAGATTTCGACCTATACGCCTCCGTATTACGCCGAGAGAACCAGCTTGACCAGTGCAGACCTTCGCAACTTTGCGTTTGGCGAGCCCCTGGACAAGCCTTGGTCTATCGACCAGAGGCGGTTGGCAATCATGGCCGAGAAGCTCGGTAACATTGACGACAAGTTCCTCCGCACCGAAGAGCTGATGTGCGCTGAAGCCCTCACGACCGGCAAGGTCAAGATGCACGACGGTTCGTACATCCAGTACGACGTTGACAGCGACCTTGTGGACATCACCCCCACCAAGGATTGGGACGACGTTGCCGCCAACATCCTCGGCGACCTCCAGCTCTGGGGGCAGAGACTCCTCGACAAGGGCGGAATCATCCCCGACATGATGATTGTCGCTCCCGACGTATTCACCATGCTTGTCAACGACGCCAAGGTGCAGAAGGTTATGGACATCCGTAACTACAGCCTCGGAGAGATTGGCGTGAAGCCTCTGGTAGGCTACAAGGGCGTGACCTTCAGCGGAATCGTGATGGCTCCGGCAATCGGCCCCATCAAGGTTTACACCTACGCCAACAAGTACGTGAACTCCTCTGGTGTTCTGACCCCGTACCTGCCCGTCGGCGGTGTGATTCTCGCAAACAGCATCAATGAAGGCAAGATGATGTACGCCGCAACCGATGGATTCAACTCTGCTGGAGAGGTTTCCACCGTCGCTGGCGAGCGTTCCATCTTCTACGAGAAGGCAGACCGCCTCCCCGCAGTCGAAAGTGCCGTTATGCAGATGGCTCCTCTGGCCAACCCGTTCGGGCTGGACACTTGGGTCTATGCAAACGTGACATAAGGAGTAAGCACCCATGCCCGACTTTGACGCTGACCGCTGGAACAGAATCGTGTCGCAAGGAGCATTTGCACAAAGTGTTGCGATTGCCCTCGACTCCTCTGTCTTTACGGTCGGTTGCACTGTCGGGAAGGGTTTCGCCCGCAAGGAAGTGGACGGACGGCTCACCACCGACGAGCCCTTGGGCACGGTCAGCGTAGTGATTCACAAGTCCAGCCTTCCCTCGGAAATCACCAAGGATGCGTACCATTCGCTTCTGTTCACCATCGACGGGGAAACCTACTCGGTGGTGAATTGGACGGGTCATTCGATCGTGAGGTTCTTCCTCAAGTCATCTTCCGAAGCTGTTGCCGAGGAAGATGAGCCGATTGCAGATGAGGGCGAAGAGGGGGGTGAGATTCCTCCCGACCCGCCGACAGACGATGAGATGGAGCTGTAGATGGGTATTGGATACGTCCATGTGAGCATGGACATAAACAGGGTGCAAGGCTCTCTGGAACGGCTTGAGAAGAAGTACCAAGCATACGGGATTGAACTCGTATCTGGTATTGCCGCTGAAGCCAGAAAGATTGCCTATCGGAACTATTTCCATAGGACTGGCGGCACCCTGCGGTACAACTCACCAGACCGCCCCAATTATCCGAAGCATCGCCATCGGGAACCCCTGAAAACGAAGGGACGGCAGGGCTACGTTGACAGTCGTGGCTACCGCCTCATCAGTTTCTCGCTCGAAGCGAAAAGCCCGTCGCACAAGGGTGCGTATCTTTCCTCGTACCCGATGAACCTTTGGGAACGCCCGACCAAGAACGGACGCCCTGGAAAGTTCATCGTGACCGTGAAGCTCCCTCCGTTGGTGGAAGCAATCGTGCCGAAGCATATCGCAAAGGCAGAGGAAAAACTTGCTGAAATCGCCAACGCAACCATGGGAGGCACCGCATGACAGTGGACAGGAAGATCTATTATGCGGTCGCCTACGTGACCAATGCGCTGAAGAACAGCACGAACGGCCTGAATGTGGTCTTGGCGTCCAACACGCTCGATTCGATCACCAGCATCCGACCAGAGGAACCGGCACAGCTCATCATCTCTGGCTCGGAGACTGCGATTGAGAGGAGCATGGGCGTGTACGTTGCCGGTGACAACATATTCCAATCGGATTACGACGGTTCGGATGTGTGGGTCACGGTAGACCTCATTCTCAGGGACAGTGACTCCGAGGGCAACAAACAGTACATCTACCGCTATGCGGATGCAGTAAGGGATTTTCTCAACAGCATCAGCATAGGAATCCAAACCATGGTGGTCAGCCAGTCGATTACCCGAAAGACGGGGACGACCCGAAATCGGGTTGCCACACTCCTTCAGGTCACGTATGACCCCATGACCGACATCGACGAACAAGGCTTAGACCTTGACTTGTAGGAGAATCTAACATGGCTAATGGAAAAGCTACTGGACGGGAGGCGGTTGCCTCCTTGATGACAAAAGGAGAGATTATCTCCGGCACCACCGGCGCACTCGCAAAGGGTGTTTGGTACTATGTGATTTCAAGGGATGATTCGTCCCTCATTCCCGCAAACGTGGGCATAGGGCGTGCGTTCCTCTGCTCCAAGGCGGTTTCCGCACTTGCCGCCGGAGACTCTGTGTATCCGCTGAGTGCAACGGTCATCGGGTTCACCCGTGACAAGAGCCTCAACGCTTCAAAGACCGTCACCGACGCCACCACCGATTTGGATGATGAGGCCGACAACATCTCCGACGGGCTGGTGAGCCGTACTGGTTCCTTGACCGGCTACGACACCAAGGACACCGCAACCGCCACACTCAAGGCCGCTTTCAATCACTCTATCATCGCAACCGCTGGTTCCGCAGCAGCCGCAGATGCCTTGGTGGAGAGTGAGATTTCGACCCCGAAGCAGATTGTGATGATCGACTGGACTGGCCGTGAGAAGGTCGAGGGCGAGGATATGCTCGTGGATATTTTCCCGTGCATCTTCACCTCGATGGACACTGGCGCAAGTTACGGCTCTGTCAGAACCCTTGGCTTCAACTTCACCGTTGTCGCCTCTGATGACGACGGATGCAAGCCGACCCATTTCGAGGGGCCGTTCAGGGCACCCGCAGCCTGATTTGATTTTTGATTTGGTGGCGGTTGGGGTTCCGACCGCCACAGCTTGATAAGCAAAGGAGTTTTCGATGATTACACTGAACGCAACAGGCATTTACGACCCATCTTCAGACAAGGCAAACCCGAACGTCCGCCACAAGTACGTCCCCGATGTATCCTTCCACATCAAGGATGGCAAAGGCAAGTGGAATATTGTACGCAACCGTGAGCTTCCCGAAGATGAGCAGGTCTATGTCATTTGCGACCACATCACGATTGCAGACGGCGACAAGTACAACAGGGTGAAGCTCGACAACACCATCAGCGTGTTCGGGGTTGACATCTGGCGTGACAAGGTTGTCGAACTGCACAACTACGGCCACCCGACCGAGGACAGGGAACTCAAGGCAAAGGAACTTCTCGGCGTGTACGGAGAGGCATCCGGCGATGCCCTCGCTCTGATGATTGATGTCATCAAGCATCTCAAGAACGCTGGCGATTTGACTGAGGATGAGACAAAAAACTGATTTGCGGCTTCCAGGCGAGCCAGAGGAATGTGCTTGGCAAAAAGGAAGCCTACGGCGACAAGCTCGCACGTGAGAGGTTCGGCGTAGGGATCCTCATGCCTGGATACACCGTCTTGGTGGATGGCGAGGAGAAAAAGGAATGGGACAACCCGACACAAGCGGAAATAAATGCCATGGATACCCCCTTCCTCGCCAAGGCGCTCGACCTTTTCTGGACATTCAAGGTATGCGGCCTTCCTTGGGGCAAGGGGCCGATGTACGAGAGGGCGACGGTGGTGCAAATCATCAAGCGTCTGGAAGCCGAATCGAAACGTTACGAGGCGTGGTACTCCAAGCACTATGCCGACCTCAAGGAAGAGGAGGACTGATACATGGCAAGCACTGTTAGGTTATATATTGATGTACAAGCCCACCTCGACGGGATAAAGCAGACAAGTGATGGTTTGAAATCCCTTGGGGTAGAGGGGCAGAAGCTCAATCAGGTTCTTGGCGGCAAAAACCTTGATGCAATGAAACTTGCCATGATGGACACCTACCATTCCACAGCACTTGCAAAGGGTGAGATTTCAGCCGCAACCCAATACACGAACAATTTCAAGAAAGCCCTCCAATCAATGAAGGAAACCATCAGTTCTGGTGGTTCGCTCTTATATACCGACGGCTCTGGTGTAAAGAGAGAAACCACCAAAATGAGCGAGGCATACGGAACGTTCCTCGACGACCTGAAATATGTAGAGGGCGAAACGGCTGGTATCCAAGAGCGCATTCGTGCCAACCTTGAGACTGGTGTGGGATTCAACGAGGAAAAGTTCAACAAGGGGCTGGAAAGTAGTGCTGGCTTCGCCCGCATGTTCGGCACTGAGATTGATGCCGTCAAGGTGAAGATGTCCAGCCTCCAGGACGAGGCGCAAAAACTCTATGGCGTGAAAGGCCAAGAGGATAACGTAAGGAAGCTCTCAGCAGAGTATCAGAAGCAAGCCAAGGTGCTGGACACCTTGCAGAAGCAGACTACTGGTGCGGGAACAAGAATCAAGCATCTCATCTGGAACTTCGTGTCTGCCCAAGCGATTGTGTGGGGCTTGCGGATGGCCTTTGGTGGTCTTATAAACAT
>RZYT01000586.1 GCA_009930195.1 Spirochaetia bacterium
CCGGAAGGACTTGTTACCATTCTTATCTCGACACCGCGTTCCCTGCAGAGCCTGTCCATTATTCCGCTTGCGCCATGTACGAGCACCCACTTCTCACCGTCGGCGACCCTCGTTGCCAGTTCTGACATAAGTGAGCCAAGTTCGTTGCCCTCAGCGCCGCCTATCTTAACTACTCCGATCATTACCTCTCCTCCTTTTCCTTTCGATCTCTGTTCCTACACCCGAATATCAGGTCTTTTAAGCAGGGTAGAGAGGCATCATTTCAAGCCCGGCTTTTTCATCTGTTCCGCACATTATGTTTGCTGACTGTACTGCGGATCCCGCTGCTCCCTTGAGCAGGTTGTCAATTGCCGAGGCCGCTATGGCGCGGCGTCCGTCTTCTGCCAGGGCAAAGCCCGTGAGGACCCTGTTGCTTCCAAGTACGAACCTTGGATCAGGTATACGCAAATGGGCCGGTTTTGCCGGTGAAACAGATACAAAGGGCTCGTTGGACCATTGCGCGCGGAAGAGCTTCCAGATGTCTGCTTCCCTTACTGTCCTGTTGAGTGTTGCATGTGCTATGCACTGTATCCCCCTTACAAGCTCCACGGCTGTCACAGTCATGCTGATGTTCTCTTCGGGGAGTGCAAGCTCCTGGATGACTTCTGCCATGTGCCTGTGCAGGAAAGGAGAGACCACTCTGAGCGATCTGCTTCTCAGCGAATGGGAACTTCCCTCTTTGGCTTCAGCCCCTCCCTCGGAAGAGCCTACACGGCATTCGATCCTGGCACTTTCAATAAGGCCCGCCTTTGCAAGGGGGAGCAGTGCAAAGATGGCCGATGTGGCGTTGCACCCCACTCCGGATATGAGCTTTGCACCAGTCATTTCCTTCCTGTGGAGCTCAGGAAGGCCGTAGACTGCTCCTTCCAGCAGTTCAGGGCATGGGTGTTCTGTTTCGTACCACCTTTTGTACTGTTCATGGTCTCTCAGCCTGAAGTCAGCGGAAAGGTCGACGACCTTCTGTCCTGCAGAGAGTCTTTTCTTCGCTGTCTCTGCCGCGGCCTTGTGGGGCAGTGCCAAAAATACA
>RZYT01000156.1 GCA_009930195.1 Spirochaetia bacterium
GGCCATCACCGGCATCGTCATGGCAGAGGCAAGAAAACATTCAGGCGACATCCTGGTGTTCATGAGCGGAGAGTTTGACATCACGACTTGTGTCAATGCACTGTATATGGCCGATCCCGATCATCTGCTTGAAATCTATCCCTTGTTCGGACGATTGAGCAAGGAGGAGCAGGAGTCGGTCTTCAATGAGACCGGAGCGGGCAAGACGAAGGTGGTTGTTGCAACCAATATTGCTGAAACCTCGGTTACCATCGACGGAATATCAACGGTCATCGACTGCGGCATTGCAAAAATCAACTTCTACAATCAGAAGGACTTCACCTCTTCCCTGGTTCCGCTGCCAACCAGCCGTTCGAGCTGCGAGCAACGCAAGGGACGTGCAGGACGTACGAAAGCGGGCGTCTGTTACCGCCTCTATAGCGAGGAGGATTACCAGAGCAGGCTCCCCTATGGAACCGAAGAAATCCTGAGAACCGACCTCAGCGAAGTCGTTTTGAGGATGAGCGACCTTTCCATCTACGACTACGAGCACTTTCCCTTCATCACCCGCCCGAAGCACAGTGCCATCAGCAGTGCTGAACAGACCCTGCGCTTCATCGGTGCAATCGACGAATATCGCCGCCTGACCACCATCGGGACACTCATGTGCCGCTTCCCCCTGCTGCCCCGTCATTCACGGGTGATCGTGGAAGCGATGATGAACCACATCGATGTGTTGGATGAGGTGTTGGTTGCCGTCTCCTTCCTCTCCACCAAGACCCCTTTCCTGTTCATTCCGGGCGAGGAAGAGCTCAGCAGGGCAGCCCATAAGCGATTCAATACCACCGAGTATGGTGACTTTGTCTCCTATCTGCAGATTTTCCGCCAATATACGGCGAACACGACGAAGGAAGCAAAACAGAAGTTCTGCAAACGTAATTATCTCGACTTCCAGGGCATGCAGGAGATAGTGCACGTCAACGAGCAGCTTGGCGAAATCTGTTCGGACATCGGTTTTCCGCTTGCAAGCGGAGGATCGGTGCGCGAGTATCTCAGCTGCATAGCCAGTGGCCTTCTGCAGTACGTGTGCATCAGGGCAAAAGGCAACATGTACAAGAGTCTTACCGCCGACCAGGTATTCATCCACCCCGGCAGTGCGTACTTCAAGACGCTTCCCCAATTCATCATTGCGGGAGAAATCGTGCAAACCAGCAGGCTCTATGCCCGCTCGGTCAGCCCATTGGACAAGGCATGGCTGGATGACATCTCCCCTGAACTGCTTGGCAAGCTCACCTCCCTTGCAAAGGGCGAACGGCCTTCGCGCAAAGAGGAGCAGGAAGAGATCAAGAAAGGCAAGGCTGTCTTGCAGCGTGAGGAGAAGGGCAAAGCCACGATCACGGTCTACAAGAGAACCTACCCCACCCTCGTTCTGGGCAAGAAGAAGGACAGACTGGTTGCCGTCATTCCGCTTGAGGACCTTTCCTACCTCTCCCAAGCCAACGAGAAAGCCCCAAAGCGGCCGAAGAACTTCCCCGCGACATTGCTGCACCAGGGTTTCTATATTCACTATGGGGATAAGTTCTTCTCCATTTTGGAGTTGCAGGGCAAGCTGAATCCCGGGAAGGGCATCCTGGACAACCCACCTTCCGGCATCTACACCATTGAGTCGGGACAGAACCTGATTGACAACCTTGATTGGATCCTGGCTTTCACCAAAAACAAGAAGGATCGAAAGCAGCTGAACTTTGTGGCATTGGAAGAGAGTGGCAACGGCAACTATCGCTTCACGTCAGTCAACGACTGCTTTGATGCGTTGGATAGCTCACTGTATACCCTGCTGCAACTGGCCGATGAGCTTGAAGCCTCCAACCAGAAGCAGCTGGCAAAACAAGTGGACAAAATCTACGGAAAGTTGCTGAAGCTGGTCGAATAGATCCGGTTCAGAACAGAGGCTTTGCAATGACGAGATGCTGTACCAACGGCATCTCGACACTTTTCAGCACAGCCTTGCCCTGGCTTTCCAGCAGCACGAACAGTACCTTGCCATCGACCTTCTTCTTGTCCTTGAGCAAGTGATCCCTGAACTCTATCCAGTCTCCCCTCCCGATGCGGTGGTCTATCTGGTAGCCGTAGCTCTTGAAGAGCTTGGTTGCCCCTCCTGCGTAGGCCTTGTCGGTCACCTGCATGGCCACCCCGGCCTCAAGGGCCCGACACGTACCCCAAGCCACCGCAGCACCATGGCTGAACTGGCCGAAATGGGAGGACGACTCCAAGGCATGCCCAAAGGTATGGCCAAGATTGAGCATCTGCCTGATACCCTGGGTCTCGGTCGGATCTTGTTCAATGTACCACTGTTTCACAGCCAGGGAGAGCTCAACAAGCTGGCCAAGCGTATTTGTATCGCGGTTGAGAATCTCGTTCTTCTTTACCAGAAGGAACTTGTAGAGCTCCTCGTCCTGGCTGAGCAGGGCGTGCTTGATCACCTCGGCAAGCCCGTTGAGGAACTCCTTGTCGCTGAGGGTCCGCAGCGTATCGATGCAAATGAGCACCTCGCTCGCAGGATAGAAGGAACCGACGATGTTTTTCACCCCGTGGAAATCAATGGCTGTCTTTCCCCCCACTGCCGCATCAACCATGGAGAGCAAGGTGGTGGGAACCAGGGTAAGGTGGCAACCGCGCATGTAGACGGAGGCGGCGAAGGCGGCCATGTCGCACACAACCCCACCCCCGAATCCGATGATACGCCCGTCACGGGCCAAACCTTCATCAAGGGCACTGGAAAGAATGCGCTCCAGCGATGCGAAGTTCTTGCTGATCTCCCCGCTTTCAAGCACGACATGCGAGGGTGGCAATTGCTTGAACAACTTGGCGGTATTGGTGTCAAAGACCCACATCACCAAACGCCCATATCCACCCAGATGGGAACTGAGGTCCTTCAGGTCATCGGCAAACAGGATGTCAGTCTGTTTCCCCTGCGCAAGCGTAGCTTTCATCACGTTCTTCATAGCTCTTGTTATACCCTACCCAAGGGGTGCAAGACAAGGAGGACCAGCTGAGCTGTGCTTGCAAAAAATCCTGTGTTGAAGCACAATGGCCTGTATGTACGAACTTAGGTATTTTGATAATGCAGCCACCACGGTCATGAGTGAATCCTCACTCAGAACCTATCAGGAGGTTGCCTCAGCATATATCGGAAATCCATCCGCTCTCCACCAGAAAGGCCTTGAGGCCAAGGCCTACCTCCAGCAGAACCGCGCACGCGTTGCGTCCTTGCTGCAGATCGGCGAAGGCCAGCTCATCTTCACCAGCGGAGCCACCGAAGCAAACGCCATCGTTCTTGAAAGCCTGATCTGGAGACAGCAAAAGGGTCATGTGATCCTCAGCGCGATAGAACACCCGTCGGTAAGCGAGTTTGCACGGCTTCTGAAGCATCTGGGCTGGAGTGTCAGTTTTCTCAACGCCCCGGGTGGCTTCATCCGCTGTGAGGACCTGCAGAAGGCGCTTACCAAGCAGACGAGGCTCGTTTCGCTGATGCTGGTCAACAACGTGGTGGGTTCCATCCAGGATATCAGGTCGCTGGTCAGGACGGTGCGCGAGTTTGAGAAGCAGGCAGGAGGAAGGCACATCCACTTCCATACCGATGCTACGCAGGCTTTGGGGAAGATTCGGTTCTCCCTTTCTGAGCTTGGGGTGGACAGTGCAGCATTCAGCGCCCACAAGTTCCATGGTCCGCGGGGGGTGGGCATGCTCTACAATGCCAATCCTGCACTGGAGAACCTGAGCAGGGCCGGTGACCAGGAAGGGGGACTGCGCGGGGGAACCGAGAACCTGGCTGGGATTGCCGCTATGACCACTGCGCTGGAAGAAGCGTATGCGTCGCTTGACAGGAATCTTGGACAAGTCGGTGAGATCAACGCATACCTGCGCGAGCGGCTGGGATCATTCACCATCCTTTCGCCATCACAATCCTGCTCTCCTTACATTCTGAACCTCTCGGTCAAGCCCCTCCCCAGCGAAGTCTTCACCCGCATGCTGTATGACCGTGGATTCTGCGTATCCAGCGGCTCGGCCTGCTCGAACAATGCAAAGCAAAAGGGAGAGGGTGTCCTCACCGCAATGCACTATCACAACGAATTGGCAAAGAGCAGCCTCAGGCTCTCTTTCAGCAATGACACCACCCTTTCCGATGCCGAGGCTCTGGCCGATGCAATCATTTCCCTCTATCAGGAGCATGCATGAACGATTCCACACTCTATCTGGTAAAGCTCGGCGAGATATCGCTGAAGGGCTTGAACCGCGACTTCTTCGAAAAGCGTCTGAAAAACAACATCAAACACAAACTCAAGGGCTATAGGACCCAGGTGTCCAAGCAAAAGGGACGTATCTTCTTCGAAATCAGCAATGACTGTCCGAAAGAGATCATCGAACGGACCTTCAGCACCACCTTCGGGGTGGTCGGCTACTCGCGCTGCCTGCGTTGCGAAAAGGATATGGAACAGATCAAGGAGACGGCACGCCTTCTGATCGAGGATGCCCCGTTCTCCTCGGGAAAAGGATCGTTCAAATCCATTTCCAAGCGCGCTGACAAGCAGTTCCCCTTCACCAGCTATGATATCGATTGCGAACTGGGAGGCGTCGTACTGGACACCTATCCCGAGATGCACGTGGATGTAAAGAATCCTGATATGATCATCACCTGTGAGATCCGTGACAAGGCATACCTGTACATCTCGGCGAAACCCGGTCCAGGTGGTCTTCCGGTCTCTACAGCCGGCAAGGGGATGCTCCTGCTCAGCGGAGGCATCGACAGCCCCGTTGCGGCCTACCGCATGGCCCAGAGAGGGCTGAAAATGGAGTGCATCTACTTCCATGCCTATCCGTACACCAGTGAACTGGCCCTGGAGAAGGTCAAGACGCTTACGAGCCTCCTTGCTCCCTATCTGCAGGGAACCAGGTTGCATGTGGTTCCCTTCACCGAAGCCCAGCTGTGGATCAAGCAGCACAGCCCCGAGGATGAGACCACGCTCATGTTCCGTGCATGCATGATGAAGGTAGCCAATAAGCTTTCCTTGCAACAGGAAGGGCTGTGCATCGTAACCGGGGAGGCGATGAGCCAGGTTGCAAGCCAGACCCTGGAAAGCCTTTCGTTCACCGACAGCATGAGCGACCAAGTGGTGATGCGCCCCTTGGTGGGGATGGACAAGCAGGAAATCATGGATCTCGCCAAGAAGATCGGAACCTATGAGACATCCATTCTTCCGTATGAGGACTGTTGCGTCATCTTCAGTCCCCGTCATCCGCTGGTGAGACCGGACAAGA
>RZYT01000587.1 GCA_009930195.1 Spirochaetia bacterium
CATCGGCACGACAGGGAGAAGCATCCCTATGAGGTTGCCTTCTGTGACGAGACCATTGTCTCTCTCGATGCGATGATGCGTGGTCTGGGCAATGCCAGCTGCGGACAGGATGTAATGGCACAGTACGAAACCAGGGCCGATATCACCCCTTTCCAGTTCATGATCCTGCCGCTGAGCTCTCCGATGAACAATGAGCAGCTATCAGAGAAAGCCAGGGTGGAGAGTCCGGTCAGTCAGCCTGTATCCATCACACGAGACAAGAAAGGCATGGTCAGCATGACCAGTGACACCCCCAACACTGAGATATACTATAGCCTGAATAATGCCTCCTTCATGCTTTACACCCATCCGATCCCGCTACTACAGGGAGGAGTGATAAGTGCCGTAAGTCGTTCGGAAAGCCTGGCGGAGAGCCTGCAGGCTACAGTCCGTTTTGGCATGCTGATTGACAAAAGCGGATGGAAGGTGCTCCAGGTCTCCAGCCAGGTCAAGGGTGATGAGGCCTATAAAGCGATCGACGATGATATTCATACCAAATGGCACACTCCCTACGGTGAGGGGGAACCGCACCATCCACACAGCATCGTGGTGGATATGGGGCAGAGCTATCAGGTAGAGCAGTTCATCTATACTCCCCGCATTGACGGGAATAACGGTAACATCAATGAGTTTGTACTCTACTTCAGCAATGAACCCGACAAGTGGGAGGAGCCGGCCATCACCGGAAGGTTTGTCAACAGCTCCTCACCACAGTTTATCGAGATCGCAAGTAGACCAAAAGCACGTTATTTCATGCTGATAGCAAAATCGGAGGTGCAGGGCAGGGCATGGACCTCGGCGGCAGAGCTGGGGATAACAGCCTCAATGACCAACTGAGGGAGGCTGCCGTCACCCATGCCAGGGGTATCCTATGATTAACCAGCCGGCACATAATCAGTTCCCGTAGACATATACTTCCGCAATGCTGGTAAAGGGAGCCCTGTTGCTATCAGGCAGGAACAACTTGAGGTATCTGCCACTACTACCCTCCGCCAGGTCGACCCGCAGCTTATCACCCGAG
>RZYT01000588.1 GCA_009930195.1 Spirochaetia bacterium
GAGGAGAACGGACTTTCTCCTTCCGGGGAGCCCAAGGCTCCACTGAAGACTTCCCGAAAGAAGTCGGAATCGGAGTCGGTTTCGATGATTTGTCCGAAATGCGGCTCCAGTCATGTGGGGAAGAACGGATCTGCCTACGGCAAGAGCAGGTTCCGCTGCAAGGACTGCGGTGCCTTCTTCGGTACCACTTCGGGCAAACTTACCGAGGGGTCATCATCCTCCGGGGCGGCCTGGGATGCCTTCGTGGAGGGCATGCTCTGCGACGATTCCCTGCCGGTATTGTCCGAGAAGTGCGGAATCTCGCTGTCCACCGCCCATTCCTGGAGGATGAAGCTGTTCAGCCAGGTAGCCAACTCGGTGGAGGGAAGGATTCTCAAGGGCGTAATCCAGGAGGATGAGTTCTATCTTCCCTCGAGCTTCAAGGGGAACTGGAAGGGAGCGGCAAATCTCGGCATTGAGAAGGATTACACGGATGTCGTTCCCGACTACCGAAAGTACGGGTTCCGCGACCATCCACATGAGCGTGGTTCGCAGGACCGTAGGAGGGGCTTGAGCAAGGACAAGGTGTGCATCGCCACCGCCATCGATGACGAGCGGAGTGTGATCGGCAAGCCGGTCGGAAGAGGCAATGTCAGCAGCGATGGGCTGGTGTACGCCTTCACTTCCAGATTGGACCAGCAGGCAATCTTGGTCACCGACAAGAGCAAGGGCGGCGTCAAGTATGCCCAGAGCACGGGCATCGCCCATTTTGCACTGGATTCAAAGACCGAGTCGAGGAAGGGGCAGTACAATCTGCAGCTCGTGAATTCTCTGCACTCGATAATCGCTGAGATTTCGCACAGCAGGGCCTGTTTTGCGACCAAGAATGCTGAACTGTACATCACATGGGAGGCCTGGAAGCTTCTGAACAGGACGAGAAGCCTGGCAGAAAAGAAAGACATCCTGAAGACCTTGGTAGTACCGGGCAAGCGAGCGGCCACAATGAAGGAGATCAGGAGCTGGGAGCTGCCTGAAGTACTGCGTTCAGTTTCAGCTAACTAAACTACGCGAAAAGAGCC
>RZYT01000157.1 GCA_009930195.1 Spirochaetia bacterium
AGCTGTTCTTTGAAGTCCTCTGACATTAGTCCTTCTATATATAGGATTTTTCAGGGCTGTTTTGGGTAGTCACATTTCAAAAAAAATCTGAACAATTTTGAGGATGCTAATCCTTGAAGTAGTGGTGCCCACTATAACCAGCACTGGACAGAACGATACCATCAGCCCACCTCGGGTTCTGGTTCATAATCTGGCACACATCCTCAACGGATACACCATCCTCCGGCACTTCCAGGATCACTTCATCGTGGACATGGCCGACGATATCAAGTCCGGCTTTCTCGATGCGCCACATGGCTTCCGCAAGCAAGTCACGGGCAGTCGCCTGGGTGATGTTCTCCACCAGCTTCCCGGAGTATGTCTCGATGCGGCTCCACTTATTGTTCTGGCCCAGACCCTCATAGGTAATGGAGAGCCGACCGAAGCGGTTAGGCTGCAGCTTGGGTTTTACATAGGCCAGTCTGCGCCCGGAAGGCAGCTGAAGCCATAGCGTGTTGCTGTAAAAAGAAACTCCAATCCTGCCGACATGTCTATCCTTGTGGTCCTTGATCGATTCAATCGCCGCTTTCTCAATATCCCACCAGAACTGGACAATCTTCGGGTTTGAGTTTCTCCAGTCATCAATCAGGTCGGGTAGTTCCTCTTCCGACAATCCCATGTCAAGTGCGCCCATGGAAATCAACGCTCCAGCTGCGCCGCCATAGCCACAGGCCAGTTCAGCTACCTTCCCCTTCTGCCTCAGCTCGCCATTGATGCCGTGCTTCACAACCGGAACTCCGAACATCTGAGAAGCTGAAGCGCAATAGATGTCCTCGCCGTTTTTGAAGGCTTCCATGCGCCACTCCTCTCCGGCAAGCCATGCAAGAACTCTCGCTTCAATGGCGCTGAAGTCAGCCACGATGAACTTGCATCCCGGCTTTGCAATCAGCATGGTGCGGATCAGCTGTGAGAGAATATCCGGTGTGTTTCCGTAGATGCTCTCAACCATATCGAAGCACCCCATCTTCACCAGATCCCTCGCCTCGTCCAAAGTACTGATGTGGTTCTGGGGGAGGTTCTGCAATTGAATATTACGGCCACTCCACCTTTGTGTGCGATTGGCCCCAGAGAACTGAAACAGCCCTCTTACCCGGCCATCGGCACAAGTACAGCGGTCTGCCGCCTGATATTTCTTTACGCTGCTCTTGGCCATCTGCAATCTCAGCTTCAGCATATCCAATGCTTCCTGATCGCAGCTGTGTTTATCAAGGTCGGTGATCATAGCTGCCACCTCTTTCTTACCAAGACTATCAATCTCGATACCACGCTCCTGCAGCCAGGTCTTAAGCTGGGATACCGAGTTTGGATTTTCCAACCCAGTCAGCTTATAGGCTTTCTTCGTCATGGCATCCGACAGCATCAGGTCACAGGCGATGGCCTGTTCTACTAGTTTTTTGTCGATCAGGACACCTCTGTCGTTAATTCGCTGATCCATGTGGTAGTAGTCCCACTCATGCTCCATCAGCGGAAAGACCTCCAGCTGTTTGCGGATATCCCGCTCGGTTCGAACGTCCTGCACGCAGTAGTCCTTGAACTGCTGCCAGCCTTCCGGATTGTGCTCCGGCAGATTCCTGGTTCTACCGTCATTACTTTTTGTGGGCTTACACGGAACCGAGAAATATCGAATCAGGTTCTCACCCGCTTTATCCTTCTGCTCACCAGTCTTGAGAGCCTTCGCCGCTTCTTTCAAGGAAAGCGGTAAAGACAGCGATGCGGCATGAACCATGGAGCAGCGCCAGGAATCAGGAGATAATACCCTGCCAAGGTAATGACCAATACAGGTTCGCTCAAACTGTGCGTTCCATGCCCACTTGATGACGTTCGGGTCATCGATGGCATCCAAGACCTCCTGCGGCAATTCCTCTCCGCAAGCCAAATCCACGATTTTGACATCCTCATCGTCAAAGGCATAAGCAAAAAGGAGGATATGGAAATCCCCCTCAACATATTTATATACACCGCATTTCGACAGGTCCACATCACTGTACGTTTCGATGTCAATGCTAAGATTTCTTACTACCCCCATGTGTGTTCTCCTTCCTGAGTATTTATATTTGTCGCGCAGGGTTCTGCACCTTATGAAAACCACCAGAAGTAGTCCTCTGGAAGTTCTCATAAAACGCAGAAAGGGAGAGAGCCGAAGCCCCCTCCCTATTCCGCTCGTGCCAAAGCCGTATGACTGGTGATTACTTCAGGTAATCAGGCAGATCATCCTCGCTGCCGAAAGCACCCGCAGCATCCTCTTCACCCTCGATCTCCTCGAAGTCAGAAGCAGCGGAAGCCTTGCCAGCCAGACGCTCGCCGTGCTTGATCAGCTGGATGTTGCCAAGACCAGCCGCCACACCACGGTTGCCGTTGGCGTTGAAAGCGTAAAAATTCACGCTGACATTGCAGTAGTCGCCACTGCCGCACTCCATGGCATCCAGAATGGGCTGCACCTTGCGGTCCACGATCTGGGGAGCATCCTTGCTGTTGGCGTTGACGTACATGGCCTCTGCGTAGGCTTCATCATCTGCACGCTCGACATCACCGTCGCGCAGGGGCAGCTTGAGGTTGCCGGGAATCTTGCCACCCCACTTGCGGGACTTGCCATCCTCCTTGGCGGCTTCGATGGCCTTGTGGATCTTGGCCAGGGTCGCCTTGTCGGACTTCGGAATGATGCAGGAGACGGAGTACTTTTCTTCGCTGCCGTTGATGCTCTTGGGCTCCCAGATATTCGCAAAAGAAATGCGGCAAGGAATAACCACCTTAGTTGCGGACTTATTATTGTTGTTTGCCATAATTATACCTCCAAAAAAATAGCGCCCAGCCATAAGCTGTAAGCGCTGTGTGTAGTGTTGCAGTCTTGATTCACTTGTGTACATCTGGCCCAGCAGACTGCTTTGACCCGGTTCGATGCGGTGATGTCCACGCCATGGCAGAGGCTCCATGTGGACGGCATTTCTCAGTAAGCAGGACCCCATCCCAGTTTTATCCCGCTATTTCAGTAGTGGTTTGCGCGCCACTTGCTAAGGGGCTTTTACCTATCCTCTTACACCTGTCTCTTTTCCACCCGGTGTCCCGGCTTGCAGTTTGTTTAAGGTCGGTTCCGTTCCGACCATGACTCATTCATTTTCCAACACCTCGAATTCTTCAGTAACTCCACCGACTCCTTTGCTCAAATCCACCGGCGGTCTCGGATCGCTGTCTGGAACCAATGCCAGCTTCCCAGGGGGCTTGGCCACATACTCCCCAAGCAGCTCGGCAAACTTCTTCTTGCCCATCATCTTCTCGAATTCGGTCAGGGAAATCAGCTGCTGCTTATAGAGGTCTGTGTATCCATTCTGGGTGGCCGTTTCGACCACAGCTTTCGTGTCCGAGAAGACTCGTTTGCTCCTGCCCTCCACGACCTTATAGCCTTTGATGGGGACACCGTGGTTGATCGCTTCAGAACTGATAAACGCAAACACGGATTCAATCCAGGAGCTGATGCGGTTCAGCGTCGGGAGTATTTCCGTCAGCTCGTCCAGAGAAACCAGTCCCGGCTGCTTGAACGTCGGTGCGGACAGATCCGGTGTGTACGGCGCAGTGGTATCGGATTCCTCCATGTCAGCGGGAGCCGCTCTTGGGTCCTCCGCAAAAGCACCCGCATCCAGGTCCAGGAACTCCTCCCGGCAAAGGGCAAGGGCTTCTTCCTTGCATGCGCGGCACACAGGCTTTGCGCGACAGAATCGACACCAGTCGCCAGCCTTCTGTTCTCCCTTGCCCTCATAGGCCATCTTCGCCGTGGGCTTGATGGACTCGCCCCAGGCTTCCAGTTCTTCCCGGCTGCACTCATAGGTGCTGATGTTATCAAGCCTTGGCTGGATGATTGTCATGCGGACGATCTCAATCGGATAAATATATCCGTAGGCATGGAGCGCACCGATGGCATAGAGCATCATCTGGCTGTTATGGTAGGCATCAACAAAAACGCCCTTGCCGTTTTTATAGTCACAGATGTGCAGGATGCCCCGTCCTTCTGCATCATGCCCAAGGATCAGCATATCTGCGGTACCGAAGCCGGACGGTGCGATGTGGCTGTAATCCACCCTCTCTTCCACCAGGACCAGCGGCTCACAGCCGTTTTGCTTCATCTCCTCGATAACACCGACCACAAACTCGTAGTAGGCATCGGTGCTCTGCTCCAACTCCTCCGTGTAGAATTCCTCCGACTGGGGTCTTCGCACCCGCTCATGCAGATACTTTTTCACCTTGTACTCGCAGATACTGTGGGCAAAGGTGCCTTCTTCCGCATATACCGAGGATTCGTTCGGGAAGTTCTCCTGGAGCCGGGCGCTGGGTGGGCAGTTCAGCCATTGCTTCGAGCTGGACGCACTAAGTAGTGCGTGTACTTCCGGCATCCGACCACCTCCCCTTAAATCGCGGAGAGGTCAGTCAGGAATGCCTCGTACTTGGAAGCGGGAAGGTCGCCAACCTTGGCAACGCCATAGGTCTTGAGGATAGAGCCAATCTTCTCGTTGTTCTTGCGGTTCTGCTTGATCTTCTGAACGATGATCTTGGTGATGTCATCAAGGCTCACCGTGCTGGTCGGCTCAGATGCATCAGGCTGCGCTTCTGCGACAGGGACATCTGCGGCATCCACGGATTCCGCCGCGCTCGGTTCAGCCTTGGTGTCCATATTCTGCGAAGCTGTATCATGTTCTTCAGCCACAGGTTCTTCCACAGAACTCACCTTTTCCGCAGCAGGGTCCGCCGGGTCAATTGGGTCCGCCGGGGTTGCTGTCTTTGCATCATCAGTCTTTACAGCGGTAACTCCCACATCCACGCCAATGCTGTCAAAGACCATCGCCATGCCCTCGAAGGTCATCTTGAGACCCAGACTGAGCTTACGGGCATCAACCGCAATCACGCTGGGCGCTGCGACTTCCACTGTTTCTGCATTCTTTTTCTTCGCTGCCATAATCTATTACCTCCAGTTATTTAGTCCATTTCCCGAAAAGCGATGTCCGGGAAGTAAATGGCATCCAGAATACGCTCCTCGCGTGTACGCCTGGTCACATAGTACCGAACCGGGATATCGAGTTTCTTCGCCATCTCGATCTCCTTCTTCATGCCGTCGCTGATGCGTCTGCCGATGACCCAGAGTTCATCACACTCCTGGAGCCACATAAGCCCCAGCAGCTGTCCCAGTTCACGGCAATCCTGGTCATCGTCATCCAGGAACTGCGGGAAGTACAAATGAGGGGTGTACGGG
>RZYT01000158.1 GCA_009930195.1 Spirochaetia bacterium
TCCCCAAGGGAAGCGATCAGGAGGGCTACGGAGAAGGGGATTCCCAGGCTCAGGATGTTGACTATGAAGTTCATGCTGTTACCTCCTTGGTCTTCTTTCCAAGACCTTGTACCTTGCGCCAGACCTTTTCCATCAGATAGGGGTCGGCAAGGATCATCTTTGTGGCAACGATGACCAGGATGATGACACCCTGCAGCACGTTGACCATGTTCGCCGGGACACCGACCATACGCTGGGTCATGTCAGCTCCCACGATGAGGAGGCCGAAGAAGAATGATGCGGGGATGATGCCTGCCGGATGCAAACCGCCGAAGAGGGCGACGACAATACCGGAGAAGCCATAGCCTCCGGTGATACCTTCGATGGCCCTTCGGTGAACACCTGCAATCTCAATGGCACCTGCCATACCAGCAAAGGCACCGCTGATGACCATGGCGATGACCAGATACCACGTCACGCTGATACCGCCGTACTTGGCGGCACGTGCACTGGCTCCGGCGGCACGCATCTTGTAGCCGTACTTGGTCTTCCACAAGAGGAAGTAGATCAGGAGGGCAAGGATGAGGGCGAAGAAGAGACCGGTATGGAGTCTCGTTCCCGGAAGGAAGCGATCCAGCCAGAGGTTGCGTGACAGCCGCATCGACTGCGGGGTTCCGCTTCCCATGGTGAGTTCAGCCGGGTCGAGCATCGGACCGCGCAGCAGGAAGGTGTAGAACTGGGCGGCGATGTAGTTGAGCATCACGGTTGAAAGCAGCTCGCTGACTTGCAGTTTTGCCTTCAGAAAACCGGGGATGAAGCCCCAGACACCACCGCTTATCGCCCCGGCAAGCACTGCCATCGGCAAGAGGACCGGCTTGGGGAGTTCGGGGAAGGCCAAGGCAACCGCGGTGGTTCCGAGGATTCCCATGGCCATCTGGCCTTCGGCACCGATGTTGATGATGCCGCTTCGGTAGGCTACCGAGATGCCCAGTGCGATGATGGTAAGCGGAATTGCCCTGAGCAACACCTCGCTGAGCTGGAGGGTTGTCTTCAGCGGTTCAAACAAGATGACCAGGTACGTCTTGAAGACATCCGCCCCGATGGTCATCAGGATGATCGATCCGATCAGCATTGCGGCCAGAATGGCCAAGATGATGATGGAAACCTTATAGAGTATCCTAAACTGTTTGGTCATCTTTCACTCCTGCCATAAGGATTCCGAGACTTCTGCGGTTGGCATCCTTCCGATCCAAGACCTTCTGGATCTGTCCTTTGAAAATGACGGCGACCCGGTCGGAGAGGTCAAGGATCTCATCGAGTTCCTCACTTACCAACAGGATGCCGATTCCTTCTTTCCGTTTCTCCAAAAGCTGCTTGTGGATGAATTCGGCAGCCCCGAGGTCCAGACCTCTGATCGGGTACACGGCGATGAGGAACTTGGGCTTGCGGGATATCTCACGAGCCAGGATCACCTTCTGGATGTTGCCGCCTGAAAGCGAACCTGCCGCAACGTGGATGTTGGGACTGCGGATATCGAACTTGACCCTCAGGTCGTTTGCATTCTTCTCGATCTCCTTGTTTTTCAGGAACGAATGGTTGGAGAACTCCTCCCTGCCGGTATCCTTGAGAATGAGATTCTCCTTCATGGAGAAGGAGGGAACGATTCCTTCGGTATTCCGTTCCTCAGGAATGTAACCCATCCCGGCCTCAATGATATGGTAGGGGGATTTGTTTGCAATGTTCTCGCCAAAGAACAGGATCTCTCCGTTCTCGACCTTTCTCAGACCGTTGATGGCCTCGGCAAGCTCGCGCTGTCCGTTGCCCGATACACCGGCAAGACCGACGATCTCACCACCACGGATGGTGAGGTTCAGGTCCTTGAGCGCCAGGAATCCTCGGTCGCTCTTGACGTTGAGACTTCTGATATCCAAAACGGGTGTCCCGTTGCAGGCCTCTGCATCATTTTGGGGGAGATCCACTTCGTGTCCGGTCATCAGGGCTGCGATGTCGGAAGGGGAGTGCTCATCGGTATTGCCCTCAAACACGATTGCCCCGTGGCGGAGAATGGAAATCTTGCTGGAGAGGTCCTTGACCTCCTGCAGCTTGTGGCTGATGAAGATGATGGAGAGCTCGCTGCTCATCCGCTTCAGCAGTACGATGAGCTCATCGGTTTCCTGGGGGGTGAGGGCGCTGGTGGGTTCGTCAAGGATGAGGAATCGTGCACCCAGGCAGAGGGTTTTCACCAACTCCACCCGCTGTTGCTCCCCGACGGAGAGCTGCCAGATATACGCATCGGGATCAACAAAGAGCCCGTATTTCTTCGAAATTTCGGTGATGCGGTCACGGACCATGGTCAGGTCCAGCTTGATCGGCGACCAAGCTTGCTTGTAGCCGAGGGCAATGTTCTCCAGCACGGTCATGTTGGGAACCAGCATGTATTGCTGGTGGACCATGCCCAGTCCTGCGGCAAAGGCGTCGTTGGGGGACTTGAAGCGCACTTCCTCCCCGTTGATGAGGATTCTTCCTTCATCAGGCTGGTACAGTCCCATCAGGATATTCATCAGGGTTGTCTTTCCAGCACCATTCTCGCCTACCAGGGCCAGGACTTCTCCTTCTCCTACCGAGAGGGTGATGTCATCACTGGCAAGCACTCCGGGAAAGCGCTTGGTGATGTGCTCCATCCTGAGACTGGTAATCTTCTTCTGTGGTTCCATGGGGGAATCCTCCGTACGAAATCAAAAAAAATCCAGTCATGCAGGGCTATCCTGCATGACCGGACAAACAGTGGTCAGAGCTTGGAGTAGTCGACTGCAGTGTAGGCGACGGTTCCGCTCTTTGCCTTGAAGGAAGCAATGGCCTCGTTGACCTTGGTCTCGATGGCGCCGGTGTACTTGTCCTTGAGGGCAGTGTTGAACTCGAATACAAACCCACCGTTGTGGAAGTTCAACGGGATGACTTCGCCACCCTTGACTCCCTTGTCCAGCTTCTCAACCAAGCCTACGATGACAGAGGCGTAGTTGTAGGAAGAAGCTGCGATGACTTTGTAGCCTTCGGTGATGTGGATCTGGGCAATGTCCTGGCCAACCCACCAGATGTCCTGGTCGCGGTAGTCAGCAACGGCGCGCAGAGCACCAAGAGCCTGCTGGCTGGAACCGGTGAGCACGTCTGCACCGCTTCTGATCTGGGACTGGGCAATCTCGCCAGCCTTTACGAAGTCACTGAAGGAGCCACTGTGGGCAACCATGAGCTTGGCAGCAGGATTCACAGCCTGTACACCAAGGACGAAACCGCGGTTGTAGCGGGCAGCGTCGCCAGCGTCAACAGGACCGACCAGGCCGATGATGTTCTTCTTGGTGGTCAGGCCGGCGATAAGGCCGGAGAGGTAACCGGTCTCTTCACTTTCGGGCATGTAGGTGAAGACGTTGGCAGGTCCGATCTCAGCACTGGTGCCGAATGCGAATGATACATCGGGATACTCTTCAGCCATCTCGAGGATGAGGTTCTTGTACTGTGCACCGTGGGCAATGATGATGTCATACCCCTGGGCAACGTACTGACGTGCAGCAGAACCGGCGTCGACGGGCTTCATCTTCTCGGTATAGCTGTACTCAATGCGACCGGGCAGCTCAGCCTGGGCAGCGACGATACCGTCATGCATGGCCTGGCACCAACCTTTGTCGTCGATGGTGTTCTCGATGATCAAGGCTACTTTGACGACCTCTGCTTTAGGAGCCTCGGGAGTAGGAGCTGGCTGTGGTGTCGCAGCGACTGCCGCTACAGTTGGTGCAGTTGCTGCAGTAGTTTCGGCCTTCTTTCCGCAAGAAATGAAAAGTCCGCTTACTACCATGAAACAGAGCACGATTGTCAGAAATTTTTTCATACAAGTTCTCCTCTGGGGTGTCGCCCCACCTAGGTGGGGTTTTAACTGGATTCAGTATAGGGGGAGAATTGCAAGGCTGTCAAAAGAAATCATGAATGAAATGATAAAAATCTATCCATTGAATTGCGCTATTTGTGATTTTTCTTCAAAAAATTTGAGAAAAATGATGATTTCGTGTTGCAGATTTATATATTGCGCAATATATGAATTCTTTCCTGCACCAAGTATCCTAGGTTTTTTGTTAGACAATACTTCCGGGATGTATAGATTTCGCATTCAATGTTGCAACGTTTGTTGCATAGATTGCAGCGTGTTGCAGATTTGTACCCGTGTATAGGGAGGCCGTGAGAGCCGCCCCGAGCGAATCGCCGCAACCAATGGTATTCACCGCCTCCACTTCCTCTACCGGAACCGTGAAGAAGGATTCCCCCTGGACCCACATCTCCTGTTTGCCCCGGGAGAGAACCGTGATGGTTCCGTAGGTGCGGTGGATCTCCTCCATGGTCGAGCGGATCGATGCCATCAGGTGGTCCGTTTTCTCCTGCTCGCCGACGGTCTGACCGAGGAATGTGTGCACAGCCTCGCTGAGATTCGGCTTGATCACATCTGGACGGAAGGGAAGGCAAGCCTTCAGGTCGTCCCCTTTCAGGTCAAGCAGGACAAACCGTCCCCGTTGTTTTGCTTCCCTGACAAAATCGGCATAGAGGGAGGGTGCATAGCCTGGGGCTCTGGTCCCGGTGATGATGAGGGCATCCGCCTCATCAAGAGCCTGGGTGAAAAGCACTCGGATCCCAGCTTCTGTAGAGGGGTCGACAGGGTAGGGTTCTTCCACCAACTCGGTAGCCGTTCCCTGACACAGAATTGTGGTACACGTACGAATGTCACTATGGCTGTCCGCCCAACGTACCGCAACCCCATCCCTCTCGCTGAGCTCAAGCATCTCATCCTTTCTCTTTCCCCCCAGATGGGTGAGCAGGATGGCCTTGTGCCCAAGCTGGGTAAGGATGCGGGCCGCATTCATTCCCTTGCCCGAGGAGTCGAGGTAGTGCTGCTGGGCTCGGTTCACCTCTCCAAGCGAAAAGGAGCTGAAGACCAGCGTATGCTGAAAGGTCGGGTTCAGGCAGACAACCAGGGTTCTCATTGTAGTGCGACCGTAAGGGAGGTGTGTTCTGCCTCCAGCCTTCGGTAGTTCACGCCACTCTGGTCGAACATCCATTTTGACGCCTTGGTGTTGTCCGCCTCAGAGTACTTGTCCGAGAGGTAGACTACTTCCTTGATGCCCGACTGGATGATGGCTTTCGCACACTCATTGCAAGGGAAAAGCCCCACGTAGAGCGTACACCCCTTGAGGCTGCTGCTGATGGCATTGAGGATGGCGTTGAGCTCTGCATGGCAGACATAGGGGTA
>RZYT01000589.1 GCA_009930195.1 Spirochaetia bacterium
CCCTACGAGCTGAAGGAACGCAACCCTGAACGATTGGCGATCGAGAGCTTCGGCCCGTCGGACGTGCTCTACCTGATCATGCCCGACCGGTTTGCCAACGGCGATCCCACTAACGACCAGATAGCGATGCGCACCGAATACAAGGTGGACCGCAACGACCCCAATGCACGGCACGGTGGTGATCTGAAAGGGATCTCCGACCGGCTGGGATATCTCGCCGACCTGGGGGTAACCGCCATCTGGCTCAACCCGGTGCTGGAGAACGACATGAAAGGCGGCTCCTATCATGGTTATGCCACCACCGACTACTACCGTGTGGATCCCCGCTTCGGCAGCAACGAGGAATACAAGAATCTGATCAGCGCTACGCATGAGAAAGGGATGAAGGTGGTGATGGACATGATCTTCAACCACTGCGGCAGCGACCACCCCTGGCTGACAGAGGTGCCCTCACCCGACTGGTTCAACAACCTGGAGGAGTATGTGCAGACCTCGCACATGAAAGAGATGTACTTCGACCCCTACGCCTCGGAGTATGACAAGAGCAAGATGGTGGATGGCTGGTTCGTACCCACCATGCCCGACCTGAACCAGCGTAACCGCCATGTGGCAAAATATCTTATCCAGAACAGCATCTGGTGGATCGAGTACTCCGGCGTGGATGGCATCCGGCAGGATACCTATCCCTATGCCGATTATGATATGATGGTGGAGTGGATTGAGGCTGTAGAGAAAGAGTATCCCCACTACAATATCGTAGGTGAGGCATGGCTCAACAACCCTATCGGCACCGCCTTCTGGCAAAAAGGGAGCCCGTTAAACCCGAACGACACACAACTGAAATCGGTGATGGACTTCCGCTTCATGGGGCTGTCACACAGCGCTTTCTTCGAGGAGACCACCGAATGGAACGGAGGGCTGCACGGCATCTACGACCATATGACCTACGACTTCATCTATCCCGATATCTACAACGTGTTGCGCTTCCTCGATAACCACGATACCGACCGTTTCCTGAAGGAGTACCCGCAGGAGCTCTCCGGCTGGAAACA
>RZYT01000590.1 GCA_009930195.1 Spirochaetia bacterium
TTTCCTAAAATATCTGTTGGTTTCATCATGTTTTTATTTTAAAAAGGTAAATCACTCGCCACGCCACTCGAAAGGCTCTCTATCTCGCCACCATCCACATCCGATGCGCTGATGTCGTTGCTCATCTCCGTGGCCCTGTTCCAACAGTCCATAACACGATAATTCGACGGGTTGCTCGGAACTCGGCAATCACCGAACATCTTTTCCATTGCTGATCTGATGGTGGCCTTCTGCCCTGTGTTAGGCTCGTTCTTGTAGATCAAACTTGCTACCTGCTTGGCAGTGATATATGTTTTTGACCCTGTCGCAAATATCTCATCCTTGCGAAGTATGATCTCGTTACTCGCCTCATTCATCTCCTTCGTTGCCACACCCTCAACATATTCAAATGAATCGTACCACTTCTGCCAATCGTCCTCTGGTTCTGCGTTGGTGCAGAAGTCCAGCCACGTCTGATAGATGTCGTCAAACGATAACTGCCTCGGCTTCTTCACCATCCGTATAGCGTAAAACCTACGCTCATCCATATCCTGCACGAAGTCGATCACATCCTCATTTGACGTACAAAAATAGAACCGCTTGCAGGGGATCCTCTTGATAGAACCAAACTTCTGATTGTACTTGCAACTGCTCGATGTCAGCACCTGTTTGATGAGTCCGTAGGATTTACTGCTGTCCTTCGGCATACTCTCATCCAATATCACAGCGTTGTAGAGTGCCCCTGCCGGGATGTCGTGATCGTTATACTGCATCTCGGTTGATAGCGTGCTCTCATACGTGCCGAAGTTGTCGAAGCTATCACCGTTCAGGATGGTAACCACCGCCCTTGCGATGGTCGTCTTGCCTGTCTGCTTCTGACTACCCCACAGGTAGATGGACTTGTTCAGTGATGGGTTATGGTTTTTGTGCCTCGTCTGGCACACGAAGTAACGTATTGCATCGACATCCTTATCGCTCATCCCCCACACCTCCTTGATTCTCTCGGCCGCCTTGCCGAACTTGGCCCTGTCAGGTTTGTTCTTGAACATCTCCGTCACCTGCTCCGATAGGTT
>RZYT01000159.1 GCA_009930195.1 Spirochaetia bacterium
CAGACCACTCTCTTTTCGATTTATAAGCATCCGATCAAAAGCACGGATATATGCGTTTCTAAACTTTGGATACTTTGCAAGCTCTTCTTGTTGCCTCTTTCCACCTGCCATTGGGCAACCGATGCAACCTAACCTTGTGAATCCTTGGTCGTAGAGTTTGCAGTAGGGTAGGTTCTCTTCTCTGATGAACTGCCACACATCCTCATCGGTGAAGTCTATGATAGGATTGACCACGTACTTACGCTTGGGGATGCAATGTTCTAGCTGTCGCCTATCTTCGTCATTGTCGTTGAACAGAATCTTGACTTCAGCCTTCGTCTTGCCAATATCCTCAAACTCACCCCTAGACTTTCTCTGTGTGCTCTCTGCCCATCGAACACCAGTAGCACAGAATCGACCCTCACCACCCTTCTCCTTGAGTTCAGCACAGCAATATCTCACCAGCCTTGTTGGTGGCATCTGCTTGCGTTCAATGAGTTTCCACATGGATTCCTTGTACAAGTCACGGTGAACGAAAGGGAACTTTGTCTTGATGAACTGCACCAACTCAGGAGGGTCTATCCCTGTGACGCTGTAGTGAAGCTCTGCGAAGTCAAGAACAGGGACACCAATCTTCTCAGCGGCTTTCTTTACCACACCATACAGGCAGACCGAATCCTTGCCACCAGAGAAACAAACCCACAGCTTTCCAAGCCCAAGCGACTGCGAGAACCGATAGGCGTCCGCAACCCGCTCAACAGCCTTGTCAACCTTCGGCTGGAGCATCTCAAACAAAATTCCCTGTTCTCCCATAGACCCTCCATATAGCGTCCATAATCAATCGTATACCCCACAAGTAGCGTGTACACCTTTTCATGGGCAAAGTTCAGCCTAGCCAATCCTCGTGCGAGCTAGGCCGTCATTTGAACCAATCCGTGATGTACTTGAGTTGATTGTCGTTCAGACCCATGCCTTTTTCGGTAGAGAAGAAGATTGCCAGGCCGTTGATGCGCTTGCCGCCGATGTGGAAATTCTTGTTCTTGCTACCAATCTCAACAGCCATCGCAATACCCTCCCCGAAAAGCACCCTGCGCATGATTCCGCTGTCCATCAAGTCCTGAACGTAGTGGTCATGCACGCGAATCTGAATCGGACTCTCTTGTGGCTTCTTTTGCATCATAGCCACAAGCATCTATCAAAGCCCTCCGTCACCGAGAAGTCCGAGAGCTGCGTCAAGCGGGTCTGCATCAACCTTCTGCTCAACCTTCTGGTCAACATTCTGGTCAACCTTCTGCTCAGCCTTCTTTTGATCCCCCGCTTTCTTGTTTCCGCTCTGGCCCTTGCCTACCGAGAAGTCGAAGAACTCGTCGGGTTTGGCGATTCCGTCAAGGATTGCAGAATAGATTTTCCGCATCTCAATGATTTGCGATACCGTGATGGAACCGAAATGCTGGCCGATTTTCTCGGAAATCATAGCCTCGGTGACGCCGTACTCTGCGAAAGCCTTGAGAAGTCCGTCCCTCGTGTCCTTGTCATTTTTGGTAGACGACTTGAGCGTCTGCTCGCAAGCCTCGACCGCCATGTCAACGACATCGCCAGGAATCAGCGAAAGGATGCACGCCCTCAGCCTCCTTGCCCCTTGGTTGGCGTTGTTCTCATAGATGTCACGCGGGTCTGTGAGCTTCTTGTCACCGTACTTGGTGTGGCGGATGTGGCTGACCGTGAAAATCTTGGAGCTGCTTGAGTTGGTTTCCAAATCCCATGCGTAGGACTCCACCACGCTCTCGTTGTCCTTTTGTTCCAGCTCACGGATGCCGCTGTCCATGTTCCCCCAATTCTGCGAGAGGGTTTCTGCAAGGCGGATGGAAGGGCCAGTCACCATCGTGTCCCCGCGCTTGAACGAGTAAATCGCTTGCGAGGCAAGCCCGACCCTGCCACACGCCGTCTTGATGCGCTCCATGGCACGCATCTCGTCACGCGGGAACTGCTTTGCCATGAAAATCTTGCCCTGAACGTTGGCAATCTCGCGGGAAACCGCCGTAGCCATCATTGTCCCGTTCTTCCCCGCAACCTGCACTTCCTTGCTCTCGAAAGGAACCAAACTATCCATTGTCACTCCCTGTTGCTGAGGGTTATGCTACCCTCGAAATTCGTATATTCGCCGTGCATGATGTACATGGCGCCGATTTGCAAAGCGCTGTCGCCGGATGCGAGAATGACAATCCTCGAAGCATCGACAGCCAGCCCAATCTCAAGACTCTTGCCGACCATCAGCTTCGGAAAATCATTCTTCTGCTCCGGCATCGGCTTCTCTTTTATCGCCACCTTCAGCATCACACCCCCTTCTGTTCAAGTCTGAACAGGCAACCGTTGGCACGCATGAAGTCACCGAGTGTGGGGAGGAAGGATTTTTTGCACTTGATCGTGAGCGTAAACAGCTCATCTTCCTCTGCAACTTCCTCTCTCATGAACTTCGGAGGCGGGACATTCCCAAGTTTGATGTCGGCCTCAGCCTCAACCTCTTGGATTGCGGTGCGTTCCTCACGGGCTTCCCTCTCGGCTTCCTCAGCCTCCATGCGCTCCTTCTGCATCCTCTGTGCTTCCTCAAGCTGTCTGCGGTAGGCGAGGCATTGGGCGAGGTTGCCGGTCTCTTGGTACTTCAGGGTGACGGCCGCGGAGGTAGGGTCGTCCTTGCCGATGATGTCGAGCGCCGAAAGCGATGCAAGCACG
Organism: Spirochaetia bacterium; assembly: GCA_009930195.1. Taxonomy (GTDB): domain Bacteria; phylum Spirochaetota; class Spirochaetia; order Sphaerochaetales; family Sphaerochaetaceae; genus Sphaerochaeta. The sequence goes on from RZYT01000159.1 coordinate 2,710, forward strand.
TCCTCGGTCTTGGCATCAGCCTCCCTGCGAATCTTGGCAAGCGAGGTACTGCTGTTCAGCCACGTCTTGTCGTCGAACCAAGCGATGGAGGTGAGAAACGCCCTCGCTTCGGTGCTTTCCTTTGCGAAACGCTCCGCCTTCACAGCCTCGATTTCCTTGATGCGCTGAGCGAGCTGGTCAGCTTCTTTCTTGGCGATTGCCTCATCCAAGGGCTTGATGGCCTCGTTAACGACAGCCTCGATTTCCTTGATTTTGGCGTTGATGGCATCGACCGGCTTCAGAACTTCCTTCTGCACGCTGATGCGCTTCTTGTTGAGGTCGCTCACCAAGGAGCGGGCGTAGGCCCGAACCTTCTTCGCCTTGGTAGTGTCCTCACCCTCAAGGGTTGCGATGGCGTCCATGACCTTGGAAACGATGTCTGCCTTGATGAGTTCCAAGTTCTCGTCAATCTTGGTCGGCGACGATACGGCAAGCACCACACTCATCTCTTGGTTGCCGTCCACTTCCACGAAACCATCAAGCTCCAAAACATCGTCTTGGTTCTTCTCTGACATTCCCTGCTCCTTACTCGAAAGATTTTATCGCTGTAGCGGGTCTGACACCGCTTTCGATCGAACGCTTGAACGCCATAGCCTTGCGGTAGGCGTATTGGATTTCCGCAACCATGAATGGGTCGCGTAGGAAGAATGCGTAATTGAAGGTGTGGATGCGGACGAATACGTCGTCAGACCACTCATCGTCCTCGCCTTTGCTGCGGGCAATCTCACGAACCTTGGAGGTGAGGATTACCGCTTCCCATCGGGTTGCGAGGAACTGGCCGCACACTTGGGCGAGATAGTATTTGGGTATTGAGCCAATCCACTCGGAAAGCATGGCCTTGTTAAGCACGGTGGGACACTTGATTTCATGGACAATCTGCATACCCTCGGTGAGGGTGCCGATGTAGCCGGTGGGGGAGCGAACCGCTTTTGGATCCCCAATGTATGTCAGCTCCCCGTCGAGGGTGGCCGAGATGTAAGGGTCATTCTCCTGGAAGAGGATGTCGAAAGCGTGGTAGTCATACTTGAATTGCGGATAGAGCCACTGGAACTCGGCTCGGACGATTGGCTCGCCTTCCACTCCATGGACAATCTGCGGTTCCTCCGAAATATCCTTTGGAGTCGCCAGACCTGTTTTCTCATCATAGAGCTGGTCTATGGTTTTCCACTTCGCCACTTCGCAAGCGGTTGCCAATTCGGAAGCGGTAAGATGGCCTTTTCTACCTTCGAGCCAAGACAAACGGTCTTGGTACTGGTTTCTAGTTAGCATTCACTCTCCGTATGGGCTGTTTGCCCTTCAGTCAGCCAGCAGCAGGAGTCGAACCCACAACAATCTCTTTATATGTGAGACGCTCTTCCGTTGAGCTATGCTGGCAAATGCCGGACTCCATTCTCTGTTCCGGCTTGGGGCTTACGTTCCCTCATACATTGGCTCCGTAGAAATCCAAAGTTTTACGTTCCACTCGTCAGTGGCTAATTAGGGCTGGCAGGATTCGAACCTGCATGGGCGCTGTTGCTCGCCTTGGCATCCGGCTTGTGGTGGAGTCAAACCACCAATGGCTTTTATGTGTTTGTTATCTGCTGTTTTCACCTCAGCACCGACCAGTCATTTCCTACTGGTAGCCATCCACGACGATTGCCCTACTGCTTAATAGCGTCTACCATTCCGCCACAGTCCTACGCCTGTCTCTCCAAGCTGTCACCATAACCTCTTGATTATCCTTTTCCAGGTCGGACAACCTCAGATTGTTTCTACAATCACTATCCGATTACCTTCTATCGGAAACCATCCAGCACCTACGTCTGGCAACCATTTGGGGTTTGAGACTGACAGGATTCGAACCTGTAACCAAGTGAAACAGCTCACAGTAATTACGTAATTCCTGTTCTTGCCTTCACGAGCGTCTACCGGTTAAGAGCTAGCCCGACCTGAACCGCGAGGAACAGCCCGTATTCACTCCTAAACTTTCCGCCACAGTCCCACGGCACTTTGCCAGTCACTTGGAGCGTCCAAGTCGTATCCGTTCTCCATCATTAACTAGGCCACGAATACACAGCCCGTGCTCACTCAGCTACTGATACTCCTACTACTAATATTCTCCCACAACGTGGGTTCCAGAGTTGGGGAGGAGCTGACCCTCCCACTGTGCCTGACACGCAACCCTGCCCTCTTCGAGTATCATGGCGGGGCGACCATGAGCCATGAACCGTGGCACGCCGGCCAAGCGTCGGAGGGGGTTATGACGACCCAGCCACGGCCTTTGCCTGTTCTTCCATCCACTCGTCAAGGGTCTGCTTGGGGAATATCACCCTGCGACCAAGATAGACGAACGGAATCTGGCGCTCACGCACCAGCCTTCTCAGATGCGTCTCAGATATGTCCAGATACTTCGCCGTATCCGGCACATTCATGTAATCAGCCAACCTTGACCTCCCCGTTCTTCAGGTACTCCTCAATCGCCTCTCGGCTGATGATATACCTTCTGCCGGACACGGATGCACGGATGCG
>RZYT01000591.1 GCA_009930195.1 Spirochaetia bacterium
GGCTGAGTGTCCTCTTCTGCTTGCCTCCACGGTGAACACCTGCTGGTTGGTTACCGCCCAGCCGGCTTTGAGCAATCTGGAAACCGCCTTCTTTGTCTCGGGGGTTACTTCCATGGCAGAAGAAATGTGGGTTTGCACCACACACTGGTCAATGCCCACTTCAGCTGCCTTGATGCGGAAGTCGGCCAATACCTCAACCAGCTCCTTGGTCACACGCTGGGGAAGATAGACGGGAATCTTGGTCCCAAGACGCACACGTCGCATGGGAGCGTACTGATCCTCAAGACTGCGCTTCTCGTTGTCCTCCCGCTTCTTTTTTGCCATCTCCAACACAGCATCAAGGATGGTTTTCAGGGACTTGACCGAGCTCATGAAGGCATCCCCACCGGTAATGAGGATGTCCCACAGGTAGGGATCAGTACGGAAGTACTCCATGTTCAGTTCCAACTGTTCCTTCCAGCTCTTTTTCGGTCTGAGCTTCTCCAGCTCGAAGTTGAAACGCCCTCCCTGGAAGTCGTACATCCTCTGGCAGTAGGAGCATAGGCCTCCACAGGCCCTTCCCATCGTGTCAGGAATGAAGATGGCTACGTTCGGATAGCGTCGGTGCACATTGTGGGAGGGAAGCAACCAGCCGGCGGCATTGGGTTCACCCGGCTTGGCAATGTCCTCTTTCTCCCAGGCAACGATGGAGCCGAACTCCTCAACAAGGTCACGGCTGTAGAAGAGGTAGGCACGCAGGGCAAGGTCGCTGCCCTCGTGTTCCTGCTCCTTCGGCTCCCTGGTATCGATGAGCGAAAGGAAATACGGGGTGGCGAATATGGGGATTCCCTTCTTCTGGGCATCCTCCATGATGGTCATCGTCTTCTCATCCAGGCTGTTGTCCAGATACCGGTTGAGTTCCTCTGCACTTCTGATGGCGTAGTAAAGGTGAAAACGGTCCTCCTTCCACCACGCAAGGACCTGCTTGCGTTTATCCTTCTTGCTCATCCCTTCCTTGAACTGATAGAAGGAACTCTTCTTCTCCTCATGCTCAATCCTGTGAACCAGCAGG
>RZYT01000592.1 GCA_009930195.1 Spirochaetia bacterium
CTGAAAAGCCGTATTGCATCAGATCCCTTGGTAAGGAACTATCTGGTAAGTGAAGACCTGCAGGGCTTTTTGTTCAGTTTTGAATCGACTGCCCTCACCGAAGCGCAGGAGCAAGAGCTTGCCGATATGCTTGGCACGCTTACCGAAGCGGGAATGAAGATCTCAATCAACGGGGGTGCGGTCATCACCAACCGCCTGATGCACTACCTTGGCCGGGATCTCAGCATCCTGCTCTCCCTCTGCTTCGTAGCCATACTCTTGGTCTATTACCTGAGTTTCAAAGCAAAGCGTAGCGTACTGCTCCCCTTCTCCATGTCGGTGATCGGCATCATCTGGACCTTTGGGACCATGCGCCTGCTCGGATACTCGCTGACCATCGTCAACATTGTCACCCCGTGCATGGTTCTCAATCTCGGCTCTTCCTATGCCATCCACGTCATCGGCGAGTACTATACCGATTACAGCAAGGGCATGAACTCCATTGAATCCACCAAGAAGATCCTGCGCACCATCTTCTTTGCCTGCGTGACTACGGTCATCGGCTTCATGAGCCTCCTCTTCTCGAAGACACAAGCCCTCAGGGAGTTTGGGGTTGCCGTAGGGTTCGGGGTCACCTACTGTGCAGTGCTGGCTTCCACCTATCTGCCGGCCCAATTGAGTCTGGTGGTGCCTCCCAAAAAAGAGCAGATCAGGACGTACCGCAAGGGATACCTGGCCAGGGCTGTGCTTCTGTTCGACCGGACCGTAGCAAAAAAGTGGCCCCTCTTCGTCCTGCTCTGGGTACTGGTCATCGCCGGCTATGCACTGACCCGCGACCATATCCCGGTAAACACCAACTACATGTCCTACCTTCCCAAACGCGATCCTTTCGGGAAAAGCAGCCAGCACTTTGCCCAACAAATGGGGGGTGATATTCCCTATGTACTCACCATTGAGGCTCCTGAAGGTGAAGAAAAATTCTTCCTCAAGAGTGAGAACCTTGGCTCCGTATACTCATTTGAACAAGCTCTCTCCACGCAAAGCGAGGATATCAGGCAGATTCTCTCCTT
>RZYT01000593.1 GCA_009930195.1 Spirochaetia bacterium
TTTCGATAATGACGGTGCCGGCAACAAGGAGACCTGGCCTTTCAACGTGCCCTTCTACCTGAAGCTGAACCTTGCATGGGGCGGCGACTGGGGCGGCGCGCAGGGTGTGGACGAATCCAAACTTCCCGCTACCTATGAGATCGACTACGTACGGGTCTATCAGAAGTAGTATCCAGGGTCAAAAGAGATAAAAAATATGAACCGAAGCTGAAAGCTGATAGCTAAAAGCTAAAAACCATTCAATAAACATGAACAAATTATTCTATTTCCTCTTTTTGATACCGTTACTGGCCGCCTGTAATGGCAATGCCGGTAAGAACGGAGAGCAACTTGATACAGTCATGGAGCAGAAGATCGACAGCATCTTGGGGCAGATGACCCTTGAAGAAAAAGTGGGTCAGATGGCCCAGTTCACTGTTGATCTGCTTGGCAAAGGTGGCAATGCCTACTTCAGTGATGAACCGTTCGAGGTGGATCCTGCGATGATTGACACCGTGATTGGCAAGTACAAGGTAGGCTCCATTCTCAATGTGAGCAACAACAGAGCCCGTACCACCGAGGTGTGGGAGAAGACCATCCGTGCCATTCAGGAGCGAGCAATCGCAGAGACAGGCATCCCGGTGCTCTACGGCATCGATGCCATTCATGGAGCTACCTACACCGCTGGCTCCACGCTCTTCCCGCAATCGGTGGCGATGGCAGCCAGTTTCAACCGTGAACTGATGAAAGAGGGCTCACGTATCACTGCATACGAGACACGCGCCAGCAATATCCCATGGACCTTTGCACCCACCATGGACCTGGGCAGGGATGCCCGCTGGTCGCGCCAGTGGGAGAGCTATGGCGAAGATGCCTACCTTAACGCCGAAATGGCGGTGGCTTCCACCCTCGGCTTTCAAGGAGAGGATCGCAACCGGGTAGGAAGTCAGCACATCGCTGCCTGCCTGAAGCATTATATGGGCTATGGAGTACCTGTTTCAGGGAAAGACCGAACGCCGGCTCTGATCTCTGAGAGTGAGTTGCGTGAGAAATATTTCGAGCCCTTCCGT
>RZYT01000594.1 GCA_009930195.1 Spirochaetia bacterium
CCGTCGCATCCTGCATTCTGTCCTAAAGCGTGTGTCAACGATGACCGGTATCGAGTTCCTGCGGCATCTCTCCGAACGACGCTTTCCCCATTACCTGGCGATGATCATCCCCTTCAGCCTGGTGAAAGGGTCGATCCCCATCATATTCGATCTCTTCCCCCGCACCATGGTGATGGCCGACAAGCTGGTGGATATCTTTCTCATCTTCTATGTGATATGGCTGCTCTCATCAATCGTGAACGCTTTCGCCGATACCCTGCGCAGTCGTCCCAGCATGGCCGACAAACCACTGGACAGCTACGTACAGGTGGTGAAAATCATCTTATATGCAATAGGTTTCATTGTCCTCTTTTCCATCCTCACAGGACAAAAGCCCGGGGTGATCCTCGGAGGGCTGGGTGCCGCTTCGGCCATCCTGATGCTGATTTTCAAGGATACCATCCTCGGTTTCGTGGCCAGCATGCAGGTGTCGACAAATGACATGGTGCGCATTGGCGACTGGATCACAATGCCCAAATATGGAGCAGACGGTGATGTGATCCAGATCACGCTCACCACCGTCAAGATCCGCAACTTCGACAAGACCATCACCACCATACCGCCCTATTCGCTAGTGTCCGACTCGTTCCAGAACTGGCGGGGGATGGTTGAAACCGGTGGTCGGCGGGTGAAACGAAGTATCTATGTGAAACAATCATCCATCCGTTTTCTGAGTGATGAGGAGGTGAAGGAGTTGTTGAAGGTACAGGCTGTGAACCAGTATATCTCCACGAGGAGCCAGGAGATCGAAGCGTACAACCAATCCGTCGGTGCTGACAAGTCGCTCGCGCTTAACGGCCGGAATCTTACCAACATGGGACTTTTTCGGGAATACATCAAGAACTGGTTGTCACTTCACCCTGATGTGCACAAGGAGATGCTTCTGCTGGTAAGGCAATTGCAACCCACCTCCAAGGGATTGCCCCTGGAGCTCTACTTCTTCACTGCCACCACCGAGTGGGAGCGATATGAGGATATCACTTCCGATGTGTTTGATCATGTGAC
>RZYT01000160.1 GCA_009930195.1 Spirochaetia bacterium
AGAGACCGATGTGCGCCTTGAAGGCGGCAACCGAGAGGATGTCCCCTTTGCCCGGAAGGACAAAGGTGGGCATCCGGTACTTGATCACCTCCTTGCAGGCGGGAGCCATCTGATGCACAAGGTTCCTGATCAGATTCAACCGTTTCTGTTTCTCCTCATCAAGGAGAGAGAGATAGGAATCGACTTCTGCATGATATGTTTCCATACGCGTACTCATTGCTCCTTCTCATAGGGTGTACCCAGTTTTGCAGGCACATTGAAAGACCTTCTGCTGATGGTCAGGATGATGGTGAGGATATAGGGCAAGGCAATGAACAGCTCATTCGGAAGGAACGTCCCCCCACTCGACTGCATGAAAATTGCCAAGGCTTCCGTAAGACCGAATATGATGGTCCCCACCAAGGCACCGATGGGATTCCAGTTGCCCAGGAAGCAGATGGCGAATGCAATCCATCCCCGTCCATTGATGATTGACGTGGTAAACATGCCCAAGTATCCGATGGAGTAGAAAGCCCCTGCAACACCTCCCATCAAACCGCTGAACAATACGGCCAGGAAGCGCACCCGTTTCACATTGATGCCGGCTACATCCACTGCTTCGGGGTTCTCCCCTGCAGATCTGATGGCCAGGCCCAGTGCGGTCTTGTACAAAACCACATAGGTGGCAGGTACCAGCAGGAAGAGCAGATAGAAAAGGATGTTCTGCTTGAACAGGATGGGACCGATGAAGGGTATGGAGTGAAGCAGAGGAATGGGAATCTGTTTGAGCGGAACCACCGTAAGGGGAACCAGCGGGACACCAAAGATCACTCGCTGCAGGAATGAACACACTCCGGCGATGAGGATGTTGATGGCAGTTCCCGTGACAATCTGATGTTGCTTGAGGTAGATGGTGATCCATCCATACAAAGCTGCCGTCATGAGTCCGGCACCCATGGCACACAGGATTCCGATGGCCAGGCTGCCACTTTGGTAAGCCCCGACAAATCCAGCCCAGGCGCCGATGAGGAAAATCCCTTCGATGGCGGTAACCATCATTCCCGTTCGTTCGGCAATGACTTCACTCAGCGATCCATAGAGCAACGGGGTGCTCATCATAAGGGCTCTGGCAAGGAGATTGATCATTGCACGCCTCCTTCCTCAAGAAGAAGCTTCCTGATCTTTCTCTTCCGATCCAACTCGTTTCGTACAAAGTAGCCCATGATGACGAAAACCATGACAAACCCTTGCATGAGATCGATGATGGAAGAGGGTATTTGGGAACGCTGTCCCATGATCTGTCCTCCAACCCGCAAGGCTCCAAAGAGAATGGAGGCAAAAATGATGCCGATCGGATTCGCATTTGCCAAAATGGCAATGCCGATGCCGATGGAGCCAATATCGGGGTTGAATCCTTGCAGCAACATGTGCTGGACACCGTTCACTTCGGTGAAGCCAGCCAAACCGGCAAGAGAGCCGCTGATGAAGAATGCCGCAATATGAATCCTACCGGTATTGATGCCACTGGTCGCAGCGGCCTCCCCATTGTACCCAACTGCACGAATCCTGAATCCCAAAGCTGTCTTGTACAACAAGACCCAGATACCAAGACAAGCCACCACCGCAAGGATGAACCCAACATGCAAGCGGGTTCCTGCCAGAAGCTTGGGAAGCCAGATCGATTCCAACAGAGGATCGGTCTGCGGGTACTCGCCTTTTGTCTCCAACAGTCTGGTGCGAAGCAGATAGTTCATAAGGGCAAGAGCCACATAGGTGCTCATCATGGAGATGAGAAACTCATTCGCCTTGAACTTTGCTTTGGCATACCCGATGGCAGCACCCCACAACCCGCTTGAAAGGACAACCAAGACCAAGACCAGCAACAACGCCCATTTCTGGGGGAAGCGCAGGGAGACCGAGACGGCGACCAAAGCCCCGATATAGAACTGGCCTTGCGCCCCAATGTTGAAGAGATTCGCCTTATAGGTGAAGGCAAACGCCAAAGCCGTGAACATAAGGGGTGTGGCTTTTACAAAGATATCCCCAATGGTGTAGCGGTCACGAACCATGGAAGTGAACAAAAGCCCAAAGGCTTCAAGCGGATTCTTTTTCAGCAACAAGATCATCAGTCCGCTCACAAACAGTCCAAGGAGTACGGCAACCGCATTGATGAGCAGGATATCCCGGAGTTTACCTTTCATGGGTGGCATCCTCCCTGTAACCGGCCATCAAAAGGCCGATCCGTTCCGTACTCAACGTACCCCTTGGATATACTCCTTGGATCTTTCCTTTGTAGAGAACGGCAATCCGATCACTGAGTGCAAAGATTTCCGACAGTTCGGTTGATATGAGCAAAATGGCCTTTCCTTCCTTGCGCTGTGCCAAGATGGTTTGGTGCACATGGTTGATGGCCCCAAGATCCAATCCACGAGTCGGTTGGTCGAAGATGACCACCTGGCTCTTTCCTGATACTTCGCGTGCAACAATCACTTTCTGCTGATTCCCACCTGACAGGCTTCTGGCAACCACCTCAGGTCCAGGCGCTTTTACGGAGAAGCTGTCTATGAGCTCTTGCATGCGCTCATCGAGCTCTTTCTTCCTGATGAAGCCATACCGCGTCCAATGACCATCAAAACTCTGGCGAAGCATGAGATTCTCGCTCAGGCTCATATCCATCACCATCCCAAAGCGTTGACGATCACTGGGAACATATCCCAGCCCAAGATCGATGCGATGCTTGATGGAGGCATGGGTGATATCTGCAGAATCTAGAAAGATATTCCCCTGGGAAACCGACGATCGGCCGCACAGCACATCACACAGTTCCTGCTGCCCATTTCCCGATACTCCTGCAATCCCAAATATCTCCCCTGCGTGGACGGAAAAGGAGAGGTCCTCAAGCGAAGGGACTTCTTTCCCTGCTTGCAGGGTAACATGCTCCAATCGCAGGATCTCATCCTGCACCTCTGCAACAGAATCAACGTTCGGAACGGACAATTCATGCCCGATCATCATATTGCTCAGATCTTTTGCATTGGTAGTGCTCCGAAGCACATCCCCATGCACCATCCCATTGCGCATGATGATGATCCTATCGGCTACCTGCATCACCTCAGCCAACTTGTGGGTGATGAAGATGACCGAGTTGCCTTTGCCTACAAAGGTCCTGACAAACGCCATCAACGAGTCGGTTTCCTGGGGAGTGAGGACCGCAGTGGGCTCATCCATGATCAGCAGGTGGGCATCCAGATACAGGGCCTTCAAGATCTCAACTTTCTGCTGTTCCCCAACCGAAAGATCACGGATCTTCTTTGTTGGATCGATATGAAAGCCATAGGAAGTGGCAAGCTGACGGATCTGCTCGTGCTCCTGCTTCCAATTGATGGAACCATGCTTGGCACCGAGGATGATGTTCTCCGTGACCGTATGGGCATACACCAAGGAGAAATGTTGCTGGATCATGGATATGCGGTGCTTCATGGCATCCCGGGGACTGCTGATGTGTATTTCCTTGCCGTTTTTGAAAATGTGCCCGTTGTCCGCCTTATAGAGCCCGTAGAGAATCTTCATGCAGGTGCTCTTGCCCGCACCATTCTCCCCCAACAGGGCAAGCACTTCCCCTTGGTTGATGGCAAACGAAACATCCTTATTCGCGATTACGCGGGAGAAATACTTGTCAATTCCCCGTAACTCAAAAAATGGCGTATCCATGTATGTCCTTTGGAGGTAGTGGAGATGACGGTTCCCGATAGGTTTGCCACCTACCGGGAACCACAACATGATTCAGTTACTTTGTGCTGAACATGGAAGCGAAATCCACTTCACCCTTTGCAGCCTTATCCATTCCGGCAAGGACCTTGTCCTGCACGGCTTTGCTGATATGCGTGGTGAACACTGGCTTGAAGATGCCTTCCTTGATACCGGCCATGTGGACCGTATTGCCTGCGAGGGTTCCTTCCATATACTGCTTTACAGCCCAGGTATAGAACGTCTCGAAATCGAAGATGATGGAGGCAACAACGGTGTTGGGATCGATGGTGGTCTGATCACCGGAGAAACCGATGAATTTCGCGCCCTTCTCCTTTGCAGCCTGGATGCCACCAAGGCCAACCTGGTTGGCATAGATGAACATGGTATCTGCACCATTGTCGATCATGGTCTCGGTCATCTGCTTGCCCAGTGCAACATCATCCCAACTATTTGCGAAAGCCCTGACGGCCTTTGCCCCGGTGATGCCGCGTGACTTGGCAATGTCCACAGAGACTTTCTCATAGACATCAAGCAGTTTCACCATGGCATCGTTGGGGAATCCGCCGATGGTTGCAAAATGACCATTCTTGGTCACTTCACCTGCAAGCAGTGCTGCAACATAGCTTGCTTCATACTCTTTGGGGAAAATCGGGGCCACATTGGCTCCGCTGGCCACCATACCGTTTACAACGCAGAAGGTTGTCTTCGGATAACTGGCAGCAACCTTGTTTGCAGCTTCATCAAACTGCGTTCCGGCAGCCATGATCAGATCATACCCACGCTCGGCATAGTTGCGGAACGTCGATTCATAGTCGGGAGCCTGCACATTCTCGATGTACTCCATCTGCGTGCCCAACTCCTCATTGCACTTGACCAAGCCTGCATAGTTCGTGGCATTCCAACTCTGGTCATTGATCGGACCGGGAAGGATCAGCACAATCTTGTAGTCTCCAGGTCCCTTGGGTCCAGAAACCGATGCAGATTCTTTGGCTCCGGCTGCAAACACCATCGAGGAAACCAAACACATCACCAACGCGAGCAACACAATACGTTTCTTCATACTTACCCTCCATGAAAACTTTTCAAGATCATACGATCCTACATCTCTTGTACAGTAAATCCGCATATCTGACCTGTCAACGCATACCGGTCGATACCTATGCACTCCATCAGGAATTTAAACCAGACTTGTACGGTTGGCGAGAAACCGCTTCTTTGCATCTCCTTCTTCTCTCCATTCGAGTCTTTGGCCAAGAGCATCTCCCCGCTCCTTCACAGACAAAAAAAAGAGGCGCTGCAATCCTCTTGGGATGACAGCGCCTTTGCTTTGTACTGCTTTTACACCATTACTCCAGATAATGTCAAGTCACATCAACCAGTGGACTACTCCCACTCCTTGAGCACCGCCATGATGGCAGCAAGCTCTTCCTTGCTGAATGTGCTGGGCTTCTCCACTGCCTTCAGGTTCTCCAGAAGCTGGTT
>RZYT01000015.1 GCA_009930195.1 Spirochaetia bacterium
CCCGATACATCGGAAGCACCAAGAACCTTGGGGCGGCCCGCAACTCACTGATGTTCCGTCTCAGTATCGGGGCTCTGCAGAACTATCCCGAATTGCAGCGTCACTACACGAAGTTCGGCCCTTCTCAGGTTCCATTCACCGTATTGGAAGAGCTGGAGTATGAAGAGGATGTACAGTCGTACGATGAGCAGCTGAGAACGCTGAAAGCGTTGTACCTGGAACGATATGCAGATGCAAAGGAGCTGTTGGTATGAAGATTCCCACAAGTTTGAAACACAAGCCGGTGATTGTGGTAAACAATTATGAGCACGTGGATGGAAAGGTCGCCAATGAGAGCGACGCAAAGGGCTTGTCCATCGGGCTGGCCCAATGGAATGACCGTGGCTCGGTTGAGGCGAGTGCGAAGGTCTGGAGACATACGGGGGAGAAGTGGTCACGTCAGAGTGAGGAGCTTCCCTTGCATCGTGTGCTGGATTTGGCGCTGCTCATCTGCAGGACAAGTCTCTATTTCCAGGATGCTTACCGGTTCCCCAAGTACTATGACCCTGCGGATCCACAGATCGACCGCATCGGCATGCAAGGCGATGCCATGACTGTTGAGGTGTGCACCACCAACGAGAAGATCGATACGGATATCCGCTTGCTTGCAGATGTGCTGGGAGGAGAGGGCGAGCGTTTGGGTGAACGGTTCCGTTTGCTCAGCGACATGCTCAAGCGAATGGGCTATTGAGCTCATCAAGAGGCGATGCTACTATGCAAGGGTAAGAGGAGTTTACTATGAGTGATTACATGGAAGGAACGGGAATCCAGTACCATTTGCATATCAAGCAAGGGGATGTCGGCAGGTATGTCATTCTCCCCGGGGATCCCAAGCGGGTCCCGCTCATCGCTCGCTATCTCGACGACGCAAAGCTGGTTGCCGACAGCCGCGAATATGTCACCTATACCGGCATGTTGGATGGGGAGCGTGTATCGGTCACCTCGACGGGAATCGGGGGACCCTCCGCATCCATTGCGATGGAAGAGTTGTACAAGTGCGGAAGCGACACCTTCATCAGGATGGGAACCTGCGGCGGCATTGCCCTTGATGTCATGGGTGGGGATGTGGTCATTGCCACTGCCGCTGTCCGGATGGAAGGCACCAGCCGTGAGTATGCACCGATCGAATTCCCAGCCGTTGCCTCCTTTGAGGTGGTGGAAGCCTTGGTTGAGGCGGGCAGGCAACTGAAAAAGCGCAGCCATACCGGAGTTGTGCAGTGCAAGGACTCCTTCTATGGACAGCACGACCCGGCCATCATGCCGGTCAGCTATGAGCTGATCAACAAATGGGAAGCATGGAAACGGCTGGGGGTGCTTGCCAGTGAGATGGAGAGTGCCGCTCTCTTTGTGGTTGCTGCCCGTCTGGGCGCACGATGCGGAAGTGCCTTCTTTGTGGTAGGAAACCAGGAACGGGAGATTCTCGGTCTGGAAAACCCAAAACTGCATGATACGGAGGATGCCATCCGCCTGACGGTGCAGGGCTTACGCAATCTCATCGCGCGCGACCGGGAACTTGGTCGTTGAATACCGCCGTTTTTCGGCAATGATTGCCTCCAATGCCAAGGGCAGGATGGGGTTGCCTGTCTTGCCCAATTGGCAGAAGCAAGAACTTCTGTGAAAGAGTTCATAACTACCTGAGTAGCGATATGCCGTGCCGTTTCTTCCCAGGTGGGAGATGATGCTGAGCAGTTGTTCTTCTGAAACCATGCTGTTGGTGTCTGAACACCGCATCGGTATAGGACTCGCACACAACAATTCCAGAAGCCCTGGCTCCAGCAGGTAATCAAGCACGTGAATGTTCTGATTCTGCAAGGAAAGGGAGAGGCGCAAAAGCACGCGTTCTGCGTGCCACATGGGAAATTCAGGCTTTGAAGTGAGAAGGTAGTAGTGCATGAGAACCTCCTATTCCTTGAGTAGGAGGCGATGCAGCTTTGCTTCAATACAGGCTGGCACCCTCTTGCTTCAAGCGTTCAAGGCTGGCCTCAAGCAGTGAATCAAGATCCTCGTGGTCGTCAGCACGCTGATACACCTCTATGGAAAACAGCTCAAGGCCAAGGGCCTCATACTCTTTTTGCAAGACAGGATGGGGGTACGTGCCCATATCCAACGTAAAGCGAGTGGTTTTTATCAAGGATGCAATATCTTCGCCTTTTGCAAGAAGCATGCGATTGGTCTGAAGGTTGCGGATGCAAAGCAAGCCTCGCTGGGCCTTGCTGGCATAAAGATGGGGATGTCGCGTGTGAAGTTCCATGGCCAGATAGTACAAAATATGCCTGTGGATGTACACGGGTGCCTGCAGTACCCCACATATTTTTCAGATATCGTCCCCATTGGGTGAATTTTGCTCTTTGGAGCAAGAAAGAGTCGTTATTGTGTGACAAACGGCAGATGTATTGACAGAAAATTCACATGTGTGGAAAAAGAAATCACAATCCTGATGAAAGATGTTGAAAATTTTGTGTGCTTGGACCATAATTCTGCTAGTTTGTCCACGGGGCAGGGATTTGGCCTTTTCTTGCATAAGATTGCCTAATCCCCTATCATGAGGCTCAGCATAAGGTAGGAAATCAGATGGCTCAACAGATTCAGGATTTGGTTGCTTCCATCCGCAAGGATGGGATTGAGGTTGCACAGAAAGAAGCAGCGCAGATTATTGCCGATGCAAAGCAACAGGCGGACGCCCTGCTTCGCGAAGCACGCAAGGAAGCTGCAGCATTGGTGGAGAATGCCCAGAGAGAGATGGATACACGGGATCAGAGTGCTCGTTCCTCTCTTCAGCAGGCCAGCAGGGATGTGCAGCTCTCCTTGAAGAAAGAGATTCTCACCCAGCTTGATGCCTTGTTGGTGAAGACCGTCGAAAAGAGTTTCGAAAGCAAGGATCTCATCAGCCTCATTGAGAAAGTTGTCTCCATGGAAGGCAATGCCGCTTCCAAGCAGGTTCAGCTGTCGGAGAAAGATTTTTCAGCTTTGGCTGCCCAGCTGAAGACCCAGTTGCAGAAGAGCCTGAAGGAAGGCCTTGAGATCAAACCGGTTGCTTCCGTCTCCTCGGGCTTCAGGCTTGCTGAGAAGGATGGTTCGGGGTTCTATGATTTCAGTGCTGAAGAAACAGCTGCACTGCTGAAGCCGTTCCTCTCTGCTGCAATCGCAGACATCGTCTTCGGTCAGGCTAAATAAGGAGCAGTCAGTGGCTTCCTATTATTATCTGGTAGCGAGTCTGCCTTCCCTTCGGTATGAAGGAAGTCTGCCGTTTACCACAGAGTCCTTTCTCAAGCTCTGTACCAACCAGCTCAGCGATACCCATTTTGCAATGGTCCGTGCAGTGTTGCTTGGTCAGCCTTGTTCTCATCGTTTTGTGCATTCCTATGAGCACTTTGCTTCCATGGTGAAAAAGGAACTTACTGAGCAACGCAGCCGAAAGCTCTCTCTTTCCGATTCTTCCTACAAGAATGATGGGGATAGGGAAGCACACATTGCGGATGTGGTGCGCCAAGCACTTTCGATGGAGGATGTATTGGCTGCAGAAATGCTTCTGGTACAACTGCATTGGAACTTTATTGATGAGCTCTGTGCTTTGCATACCTTCGATATTGAGGCAGTGCTGGGGTATGCGATCAAGCTGAGGATGCTCGAGAGAAAGAGCCTCTTTACCCGCGAGGAAGGCAATGCTGAGTTCAAGCGGCTTTTCTCCAATATACAGACAGAAATAGAGAACAATTAGTGGAGTTGGATATGGCAAATACAAGTGGGCGTGTACTGGGCGTCAATGGGAACATGGTTACAGTCGAGTTTGACAGCGCCATCTCGAAGAACGAGGTCGGGTATATCCATGTTGGGGATGACCGGCTCAAGGGTGAGGTCATCAGGATCAACGGCAATACCGCCAGTCTTCAGGTTTTTGAGATGACAAACGGCATTCGTGTCGGGGATGTTGTTGAATTCTCCCAGGAGATGCTCAGCGTCACCTTGGGACCTGGATTGCTGCAGCAGATTTATGATGGGTTGCAGAACCCCCTTCCTGAGCTTGCTTCCCAGTGTGGATTCTTTCTGCAGCGTGGTGTCTATCTTGATGCCATTCCCAATCGCTCCTGGGATTTCACTCCCACCGTTGCCGTTGGCGCTCAGCTTCGCATAGGGGACACCATCGGGACGGTTCCCGAGGGGTTGTTCACCCACCAGATCATGGTTCCCTTTACGTTTGCCGACACAACCTACAAGGTTGTCTCGATCGTGGAGAAGGGTACATACGGAGTGCGTGAAACCATCTGCACCGTAGAGGATCCGAAAGGCAACAAGAAAGAGCTTTCCATGGTCTTTACCTGGCCGGTCAAGAAAGCCATCAAGCTCTATGAGGAGCGGCTCAGACCTGATGAGACCCTGGTAACCAAAATCAGGATCATTGACACCTTCCTTCCCGTTGCAAAGGGCGGGACGTACTGTACACCCGGTCCTTTCGGTGCTGGAAAGACGGTTTTGCAGCATATGACCAGCCGAAACGCTGATGTTGACATCGTCATCATCGCCGCCTGCGGCGAACGTGCAGGTGAGGTTGTAGAGGTTCTGAAAGAGTTCCCTGAACTTACCGACCCGAAAACCGGCAGATCCCTGATGGAACGCACCATCATCATCTGCAACACTTCTTCCATGCCGGTTGCAAGCCGCGAAGCTTCGGTATACACGGCAGTGACCATTGCCGAGTACTATCGCCAGATGGGTCTGAACATCCTCTTGCTTGCCGACTCCACCAGCCGCTGGGCACAGGCAATGCGCGAAATGAGCGGAAGACTGGAAGAGATTCCCGGCGAGGAAGCGTTCCCGGCCTATCTGGAAAGCCGTATTGCAGAGTTCTACGAGCGGGCAGGAAAGGTACGGTTGCGTGATGGACGGATCGGCTCTGTCACCATCGGTGGAACGGTCAGTCCTGCCGGCGGTAACTTTGAGGAACCGGTGACGCAGGCAACACTGAAAGTGGTCGGAGCGTTCCACGGTCTCTCCCGTGAACGCAGTGATGCCAGAAAGTACCCAGCCATCGATCCTCTCTCCTCATGGTCGAAGTATCAGGGAGTCATCAAGCAGGCGAAAGTGGAGTATGCAAGAAACATTCTCTTCAGAGGCAGCGAGATCAACCAGATGATGAAGGTCGTAGGTGAAGAGGGTACCTCGGTAGCCGACTACATCACCTATCAGAAGAGTGAGCTGATTGACGCTTTCTATTTGCAGCAGAACTCCTTCGACCCGGTTGACTCCTCGGTTCCTGTCGAGCGCCAGCGCCACAGCTTTGATCTTCTGTTCAAGGTACTCGCAAGTGAGTTCGATCTGGAGGACAAGAAAAAGGTTCGTTCCTTCTTCAATACGATCCGTCAGGACTTCCTGGACTGGAACAACGTTGAGTTCAACAGTGAGCGGTTCAAGCAGATAGAAAAGAAGATTGAGGCCAATTACCAGGCCAAGCAGGTCAGTGTTGACCCAGATGCCGAAAAGCTGATCTAAGGGGTTGAAGATGCAGAAAGTATATTCGAAGATAGAATCCATTGTAGGCAACGTCATCACTGTCCGTGCCCAGGGGGTACGCAACAGTGAACTTGCAATTGTAACCTCTCCTGCATCCCAGAGCTATGCAAACGTCATCAAACTGGATGACGATCTTGTATCGCTGCAGGTATTCAGTGGTGCCCAGGGCATCTCAACCGGTGACCAGGTTCGGTTCTTGGGTGTCCCGATGCGGGTTTCCTATACCGAGCATCTGCTGGGTAGGGTGTTTGACGGTACCGGCACTCCCCGTGACAACGGGCCGAGCCTTACCGACAACATGATTGACATCGGCGGTCCATCGGTCAATCCGGCAAAACGCATCATTCCCCGGAACATGATTCGTACCGGTATCCCGATGATTGACGTGTTCAATACCCTGGTCGAAAGCCAGAAACTTCCGATCTTCTCCGTCAGCGGTGAGCCGTACAATGAGTTGTTGGCACGCATCGCCATGCAGGCTGAGGTTGACCTTATTGTGCTCGGTGGCATGGGCCTGAAGTACGACGACTATCTCTTCTTCCGCGATACGCTGGAAGGAAGTGGTGCCATGAGTCGTACCATCATGTTTGTCCATACCGCCAGTGACCCGACCGTAGAATGCATGCTTGTTCCTGACATGTCCCTCGCAGTGGCCGAGCGCTTTGCCCTTGATGGCAAGAAGGTGCTTGTCCTGCTTACCGACATGACAAACTTTGCAGATGCCATGAAAGAAATGGCCATCACCATGGATCAGGTTCCTTCAAACCGAGGGTATCCGGGCGACTTGTACAGCTCTCTTGCTTCGCGCTATGAGAAGGCTGTCGACTTCGAGGGTGCCGGTTCGGTCACCATCCTGGCTGTTACCACCATGCCTGGTGATGACGTAACGCATCCTGTTCCGGACAATACCGGATACATCACCGAGGGCCAGTACTATCTCAAGGGCGGAAGAATCGAACCTTTCGGTTCACTCAGCCGCCTCAAGCAGCAGGTCAACAAGGACACCCGTGACGACCACCGTGCGCTGATGGATGGTATGATCAAGCTCTATGCCTCCTACAAGGAGTCTGTCGAGAAGATGTCCATGGGCTTCATGATGACCGAATGGGACGAGAAGCTTCTCAAGTATGGCCGTTTCTTTGAGACGAAGCTGATGGACCTGAGTGTGAATATTCCCCTTGAGCAGGCTTTGGACCTGGGTTGGGAGATTCTCGCAGACTGTTTTGAGCCGAATGAAACCGGACTCAAGAGTGACCTCATCCTCAGCCGCTGGCCGAAGAAGTTGAACGACTAAGGAGTTGAGATGGCCGTCAAACTGACGAAGAACGAGCAGAAACTGCAAAAGGACAGGCTGAAGCAATACCAACGGTATCTGCCGACCCTGCAGCTGAAAAAACAACAGCTGCAGATGGTCATACGGCAGATAGAAGCCGAGGTTGCGAAGCTGAGAGCCAAGCAGGAGAAGCTGGTTCAGGATATGCAGTCCTGGATTGCCGTGTACAACGAAAATACGGCGTTCAGTGATGAGCTGAAAGTGGAGAACCTGATCAAGGTTGATCGGGTGGTGAAGGCCAAAGGCAATATTGCCGGCGTAAATATTCCTGTATTCAAGGAACTTACCTTCATCCCCATTTCGTACGATCTCAATGCCTATCCACTTTGGGTGGACAAGGCATTGGAAAGTCTTCGTGACTGTGCTCGCTACGACGCCTTGATCGGAACCCTGGAGCAACAGATCAAATTGTTGGGCAGGGAGCTGAGAACTACCAGCCAGCGGGTGAATCTCTTTGAGAAGGTGAAGATACCTGAAGCAAAGACCAACATCCGCAAAATTGGAATTTACCTCGGTGATCAGCAGACAGCTGCTGTTGTCCGGGGCAAGATCGCGAAGAAAAAGCTGATGCAGGGGGCTTGAGATGATTGTACCGATGAAGAAAGCCTATGTGGTGGTACAAGAGCATAACAGCCGTTCCATGCTCAGGGATCTGCGTAAGGCGGGTCTGCTGCACATCGTCACCGAGACGGTTCAGAATGAACAGCTGGAAAGCTTGGCTAAAGCGTATGACCGTATGAGTCAGACTCGTTCAGCCATCGCTGACTTGCAGGACAAGAAACAGAAAATCGGGCAGCAGGCAGTCTCTGATGAGGCGTTTGCCGAAATACTGGAGCGGTACACAGGGCTGTTGGATTCCAGAAAGGAACACGAGCAGAATCTGGTACACTTCAAAAGCCAGGCGGAAGTACTCAAGGGTTGGGGGGATTTTGATCCCGAAGATCTTCGTTACTTGCGTCAGAAGGGACTTGAGCTTTTCTTCTATACGATTGGCAAGAAGGACCTTGCCAAGCTGGATGCCTCAATTTCCTACATTCAGCTTGCACCCGTGGCGGGCATGGAAGCAATAGCAACCATCGGATCTCCGCTTCCTGCTGAGATTTCTGCAAGCCAGCTGCACGTTCCTGAGTATGGGCTGAATGCCTTGCTTGAACGGATCAAGCAGACTGAATCGGCACTTGCTTCAATCCAGGACAGTCTGCGTCAGGGCGGAACGTATCTTGATGCATTCTCCCACCAGATGAAGAGAATGGAAATGGCCATGCGTTTTGAGCAGGTTGGAGCGCATCTGGAGGGTGGGGAGGATCTTGCTTGGATCGAAGGATATCTTCCCGAACCCAAGAGCGAGGCCTTCATGTCCTACGCACATGATCATGGCTGGGCATATCTGCTTGAACCGGTGGGTGAGGAGGACAATCCTCCTACTTTGGTGGAGTATCGCAAGGGATTTGGGATCATCAAGCCGGTGTTTGATATCCTTGGAACGGTACCTGGGTATCGTGAAAATGACATCAGTACCTGGTTCTTGCTGTTCTTCACCCTGTTCTTTGCCATGATCATAGGCGATGCAGGGTACGGATTGGTCTTTTTGCTTGCAGCCATCGGCCTGCATGCCAAGGCCAGAAAGGCAAACACCCTGGTGATGCTGATCTATGTGCTGAGTATCGCCACCATTGTGTGGGGAAGTCTGACAGGAACGTGGTTCGGCTCAAAGCAGATCCTGCTTTCGTTGCCACTGCTGCAATCGTTGGTCATCCCTTCCATCTCCAACTATCCTGAGCTCTTCGGCTTGACTGCGGTTGAGTCCCAAAATCAGGTGATGGAGTTGTGTTTCATCATTGGTACGATACAGCTTTCATTGGCGTGCATCCTCAATGTCGTGCATAAGATTCGGGAGAAAAATCTCAGCTTCCTTGCAGACATCGGATGGCTGATAGACATTCTGGCGCTCTACTTTGTGGTGCTCCAGTTGGTAGTAGGCCAACCTACCAACATTTCCGTTGTCTTTGCCCTGGTTGGCTTGGGATTCCTGCTTGTGGTTGTCTTTGGTGCCCAGGGACCGGGCATTTCGTTCGGAAAAGGATTGGCAAGCGGTCTTGGTGGGTTTTTCACGACCTTCCTCAATACCATCAGTGCTTTCTCGAACATCATGAGTTATATTCGTCTGTTCGCGGTCGGCATGGCTTCCGTGGCCATCGCCCAGAGTTTCAACAGTATGGCTGGTGGAATGATGAGCGGCTTTGCCATGGTGGCGGGAATCTTGGTCTTGGTCATCGGTCACTCACTGAATCTCGTCATGGGCTTGCTCAGTGTGGTGGTGCATGGGGTACGCCTCAATCTTTTGGAGTTCTCCGGTCAGCTCGGTATGGAGTGGACTGGGATCGCATATGAACCGTTTGCACAAACGGTAGAAGAAAACTGATCGTTGTTTGGTAACAACTAAGGAGAAAAACATGGGAAACTTGGAATTTATTGGATTGGCATGCGCACTTGCTCTTTCTGCACTCGGTTCAGGACTTGGTGCTGGTGCTGCTGCCCAGGCTGCGGTCGGTGGTTGGAAGAAGTGTTATGCAAACGGTAAGCCCGCTCCGTTCATCATGGTTGCATTTGCAGGTGCTCCCCTGACCCAGACCATTTATGGCTTCTTGCTGATGAACTTCATCGCTGCCGCCATTGCTGCAGGCGCTTCCTCCACACTCGCATTGGGTGTAGGTGTATTCGGTGGTGCTGCCATCGGGCTCTCTGCTTGGATGCAGGGAAAGACTGCCGCCTGTGCTTGTGATGCACTTGCTGAAACCGGCAAGGGTACCGCCAACTACTTCATCGTCATCGGTATCGTAGAAACGGTCGCTCTCTTCACCTTGGTCTTCAGTTTGCTCGCACTGCAATAAGCGTGCTACCGAACAACGGTTCATTCTATCGACAGGCACCCCAAGGGGTGCCTGTTTTCACTGGTAAAGGGACAGCTGTTTCTTTTCCAATGCCAGGAGCTTCTCCTTGACACCCATGCCGCCAGCATAGCCGGTCAAGCTTCCATCCTTGCCGATGACACGGTGACAGGGGATGATGATGGCTATGGGATTGCGATTATTGGCCATGCCAACCGCTCGAAACGCCTTTTCTTTGCCGATTGCATGGGCAATATCGGCATAGCTTACGGTCTTTCCATAGGGAATGGTCCTGAGCTGGTCCCATACCTTCTGCTGGAATGGTGTGCCTTCCGGCATGAGGGGCAGGGTGAAGGTCTGCAAGGACCCTGCAAAGTATGCAGCAAGCTGGCGCTTTGTCTCTTCAAGCACATCACAGGTTTGTTGTTGGTCCGACTCACCGAACCCAACCCCAAGCAGGTGGGAGGCAGTTGCACGAAGCAAAAGGTTGCCGACTGGGCTTTCATAGGTTATCTGATACATGGTTTCATCCTATAGGCACTTACCTTGGTTGGCAAGGGAGGCAAAGCCGCCTGTTCTTGTAAGGGAAGGGGATTTAGGTATATTCTGGCCGCTGTGAGGTACTGCATGATCTACGATACGATCGACCATATTCACGAGTATGCACCGGTGATTGATCACCTTGATTCTGCTGGGGAACAATTGCACACCCCTTGGGTGGTCGGCACACAAGCCCTGGAAGGAATGCACATCAGACGCAGTGAGGACGAGCTTACGCCCTTCTCCCATCGTTTCAAAGCTTCCAAGGATTCGGTGACGGTCCATATGGTTCTTTCAGGAAGCGAGTTGGTGGCGACCACGTATCACGAGCTTTCCAAGGGAAAGAAACCTGATGGGAACGGCCATATCCATATTGAGGATGGACCTGTTGCCGCAGCCTTGACGCTCCGCAAGGGGGATGTTGTCATCTTTATGCCTTCCGAGCCGTACTGTCTGGGAATTGAGACCGCTGGGACAGCTTCCCCGCCAAGAACCCTTACGATCGAGTTGGATACGTAATTATTGCTTTACAAATGTGTAGCAAAAGCTTAACAAAACAGAATCTTCGGGGTATAGTGAGAAAGGTAGAGAAGGAGATTGCATATGACAGGTGACAATCATGTCATGATCGGGGGAAAGTTGCTTGGCAGGGGCTTGCCCATTCTGGTCCAGACCATGTACGACAGTGCACTTCCGCGCGAACGGGAGGATCTAGAGCAACTGGTGCGTCGCATCGGTACGCTCAATTCGATGGGTTGCGATATCATCCGGTTTTCCTATCCCTCATCAGACGATCATGAAAGCTTCTCCTATCTCTGCAAGCAGAGCCCCATCCCAGTGGTGGCTGATATCCATTTTGATTACCGTCTTGCCCTTGATGCCATCTCCTGCGGATGCCAGAAAATCAGGATCAATCCGGGAAACATCGGTGCACGCTGGAAAGTTGATGAGGTGGTGAAAAGTGCATTGGACAATCATGTTGCCATCCGCATCGGTCTGAACAGCGGGTCGCTTCCCAAAGGCAATGATCCTGTTCCCAAGCTGATGAGCGATACGGCACTTGAGTATCTGGATTGGTTCGAACAAGCCGGATTCACCAATACGGTCGTCTCGCTCAAAGCCAGTGATACCGATCTTACCCTGGAGGCAAACCGACGGTTTGCAAGCCTAAGCGACTATCCGCTGCACCTCGGCGTAACAGAGGCTGGTTCGGTTGTCTCGGCAATCACACGGTCGACGTGGGCACTTGGCCAGTTGCTCAGTGAAGGTATAGGCAATACCCTGCGCATCAGCATTACCGGCGATATTGAGACGGAAGTCCAGGCAGGGGTGGAGCTTCTCAGGACGCTCGGCCTGCGCAAGAAAGGGATCAGGGTGGTCAGTTGCCCCCGTTGCGGAAGACACAGCTTTGACAGCCAGGGATTCCTGCAATCGGTTGAACAGGAACTGTTGACGATAGACAAGGATTTGACGGTGGCCATCATGGGTTGCCAGGTGAATGGTCCTGGTGAAGCAAAATCCGCTGACTTGGCCATAACCGGGATTGGGAACAGCATCTTTTTGTATGAGAAAGGAAAGCTCGTACGAAAAGTCGAGAAACATGAAGCAAAACAAGCATTATTGGAAGCGATAGAGCATGCAGAATAAATTGATCATCAGGGGGGCGAGGGAACACAATCTGAAGAACCTCGACCTTGAATTGACCAAAGACCAGTTGATTGTGATCAGCGGTTTGTCAGGAAGCGGAAAAAGCAGTCTTGCTTTCGATACCATCTTTGCCGAAGGGCAACGAAGGTATGTGGAAAGCCTGTCCAGTTATGCACGTATGTTCCTCGACAAAATGGACAAGCCGGACGTCGACTATATGGAAGGACTGAGTCCTGCCATCGCCATTGAGCAGAAGTCGACCCACAGAAATCCCCGTTCCACTGTCGGTACGGTGACGGAAATCTATGACTACTTTCGCTTGCTCTGGGCACGTGTGGGTGCCCCGCATTGCCATGTCTGCCACCGTCCCATCAGCGAGATGAGCGTTGACCAGATCATAGACGCCATTTTCAAGGCCAGTGAAGGGACTCGAATCATTGTCAGCGCCCCGGTGGCCATCGGCAAGAAAGGGGAGTTCAAGAAGGTTTTTGAAGATGCAAAGGTGTCAGGCTTTCAGCGTGTCAAAGTGGATGGTCAGATGTTCAACCTTGACGAGCCGATTTCTCTGGACAAGCAGGTAAAACACTCCATTGATGTGGTTGTCGACCGCCTGATCCTCAAGGATGACATCAGGGCCAGACTGGCATCCAGCATCGAAACGTGCAATGAGATGACCCAGGGCTTGGTGAAAATCACGTTTCTTTCTGAGGAAGGTGAGGAACACGAGGAAGTGTTCAGTGAACGCAACAGCTGTCCCCATTGCGGGATATCCTTGCCGGATCTTGAGCCTAGGTTGTTCAGCTTCAACAACCCCTACGGAGCCTGTCCGGAGTGCAATGGGCTTGGGGTCAAGACAGAGTTCGACCCTGACCTCGTCATTCCCGACTACTCCAAGAGCTTCAACCAGGGAGCCATCGCAACGATGAATCCTGATGCCCAATGGGCACGCTCCCAGTTCAAGGCATTGGCAAAGCATCTGAACTTCACCCTTGACACTCCGTTCTCTGAGCTTTCCGCCCAGACAATCCAAGCCATTCTCTACGGATCGGATGACAAGGTCTTCGTTGAGTATACCAGGGAGAAATCCCAACAGACATATCGTGTGGAGAAGCCCTTCCCGGGAATCATTCCCGATCTGCAGCGCAGGTATTACGAAACCAACAGTATGCAGATCAAGATGTGGATGAACGGTTTCCAGACCTCCAAGACCTGCCCGGTCTGCCATGGCGATAGATTGCGGGCAGAAGCACTTGCCGTGACGATCAATGACCTGAACATCATGCAGGCCACCAGACTCTCCGTAAAATTGGCAAATGAGTTCTTTGCCAAGCTTGTCCTGACGGAAAATCAGATGACCATCTCCTACCAGGTGCTGAAAGAGATCCGCAGCAGGCTCTCTTTCTTGCGTGATGTCGGCTTGAACTATCTTACCATTGACCGCAGCAGTGCAACACTCAGTGGGGGAGAAGCGCAGCGTATCCGTCTTGCCACCCAGATCGGGAGCGCTCTCAGCGGAGTTCTCTATGTGTTGGATGAGCCCTCCATCGGCCTGCACCAACGGGACAACCAGAAGCTCATCGATACCCTCAAGCACCTGCGCGATCTTGGCAATACGGTGCTCGTGGTTGAGCATGACGAGGCAACGATCAGGGAGGCAGACTATCTTGTCGACCTTGGTCCAGGGGCGGGCGTGCATGGTGGGTATATCACGGCACAAGGGACACCAGAGGAGGTTGCCGCCAATACGGAGAGTATCACAGGCCAGTATCTTGCCGGTACGATCTCCATGCAGATTCCCTCCCGAAGAAGGGAAGGGAATGGCAACGTGCTGCGAATCGAAGGAGCGAACAAGAACAATCTCAAACATGTCGATGTTGACATCCCATTGGGAAAACTCATTGTGCTTACCGGAGTGTCCGGCAGCGGCAAGAGTTCTCTCCTCAATGAGGTTTTGCTCCCTGCGGTTCGCAGACAGCTTGCACGCAAGAGTCCCAACTACGAAGGATACTCTTCCATTACGGGTGTGGAACACTTGGACAAAGTCATCAATATCGACCAAAGCCCGATCGGAAGAACTCCCCGAAGCAACCCAGCCACCTATGTTGGGGTGTTTACTGCAATTCGTGAGTTGTTTGCTTCGCTTCCCGACAGCAAGGCACGCGGCTACAAGAGCGGGCGTTTCTCCTTCAATGTCCCTGGTGGCCGTTGCGAGAACTGCCAAGGCGATGGAAATCTGAAGATCGAGATGAATTTCCTCCCTGATGTGTACGTTACATGCGACGTATGCCATGGAAAGCGTTTCAACAAGGAGACCCTTTCTGTCCGGTACAAGGGAAAGAACATCCATGAGGTGTTGGAGATGACCATGGAAGAGGCTTCCCAATTCTTCAGCGCCATTCCCAGGATCAAGCGAAAGATAGACACCCTGATCTCTGTCGGTTTGGAGTACATCAAGCTTGGCCAGAGTGCCCTTACGCTCAGCGGTGGGGAAGCCCAGCGAGTGAAACTCGGCCTTGAGCTCTCCAAATACGGGACCGGCAAAACCCTGTATGTGCTGGATGAACCTACCACCGGCCTGCACTTCGCAGATGTGAAGAAGCTGATGGAAGTGCTCAACCGCCTGGTGGATGCCGGCAATACGGTCATTCTGATTGAGCACAACCTGGATGTCATCATGCAAGCCGACCATCTCATTGACTTGGGTCCGGAAGGTGGTGATGGCGGAGGCATGGTTGTTGGTTTTGGAACTCCTGAGCACCTTGCCCTATGCAAGGAATCCCACACAGGGTATTATCTTGCTCAGATGTTCCATGAGAAAGGCTAAGAGAAGACCCATCCTCATCCTGGTGCTGCTTGCCCTGCTTTGTACAGGAGGGCAGGTTTTGTACGCTGAGACGGATCAGTTGCTCCTCTCTTTCCGCATCACCGATGCTGATGAGGAGCAACTGCGGGAGATGGTCCGGCTACGCGGTCTGCCGGAAAGCGACAAGGAAGCAATGCAGGCTTCACTGCTCTCTTATCATCAGGTGGAAGAAGCCGCTTCCCATGCCGATACAGCAGATTCCTTGTCATATGAGATGGAAATCATCAGTGCCGATTCGCTCGAGTCGGACAGCAAATCCTCTGTTGTCCTGCTCACGGGTAATGTCATCATCTCCTTCAGACTTGAAGACGAGGAGATTCCGAAACATCTCTCGGCACAGAAGGTACTCATAGATCTCGATCGCAACTTGCTCAGCGCCCAAGGTCTTGTTTCGTATGAGGACAGCTCAGACAGTGCCGTACAATCGTTGGAAGGTTCCTTGGTCACCCTGAACTGGGACAGGAACACCCTGTTGGTCAGCGGTGCAACCACATCAAGCGAGAAGACAAACAGCGAGGACAAGAAAGTTACCCTGTATACCTCAGGGCAGCAGATTTCGTTCCAGGGAGAAGGTGGCGGCGTTGTGTATCGGCAAGGCTGGATCGGTACCAGGAAGGAAGATCCTCTCTCATCCATTCGCGCCAAACAGCTCACGTTTCTCAACGGGGGTGATCTCATGGTCACCAACGCAACCCTCTCCATAGGCCGGGTACCGGTCTTCTATACCCCATTTTTCTTTTTCCCAGGCAACAGGATGGTAGGAAATCCATCGATGGGATTTGCCAGTGAGAGGGGAATGTTCGTCTCCACCACCTTTGAACTCTTCGGCTCCTATCCAAAGATCAAATCAGAAAGCACAAGCAGTTTCGCCAGTTTGCTTTCTTCCCCAAACAGCACCCAGACCTTCCGCGACGGCCCAATCCATTCAGAACAAGGAGAAGCAACGCCCCTTGAGAAATGGGCTAGGGAGAACGACAGCTATTTTGCCTTGCTGATGGATGCCTATGAACTGAGTGGTGTGCATGTTGGGTACGATACCAAACTCTCTTGGCTTGAAAAGCGCTTGGTATTGGAGGGGTTCAGTTCATTTGCCCTCTATCCTGAGGGAACGGAGGGGACGCTGACCTATTCCCAGGCTCCTCTGTTTCGCTGGATGAGCGAGCACACGCTCAAGATGGATACATCATGGGCTGATCTCACGCTCGACACCCCGGCCTATTCCGACCCCAAGGTGAAACGGTTGTATGCAAACCGCCTGACCTCATTCTCATTCGATTCGGTGTTGGGAAAGAACCAAGAGTTTCCCACCACCTATCTCAACGATATCACCAGCTATACCTGGAAGTTGGAAGGCAATTTCTCCTTTCCTGTTTCCAAGCTCTCTCCCTATCTGTCGAGCCTGAGGATTTCTTCGGTGACTGCGCGAAGCCGATGGGACTGGAAGGAGGAAAGTGC
Source organism: Spirochaetia bacterium (assembly GCA_009930195.1). GTDB lineage: Bacteria > Spirochaetota > Spirochaetia > Sphaerochaetales > Sphaerochaetaceae > Sphaerochaeta. The sequence continues at coordinate 16,274 of RZYT01000015.1, forward strand.
GGGAAGCGGCTATGCGTACCGGCTGGTTTCGGTTACCTTGCCGGATCTTTCCGCCTCTCTCGGCGGAACCTTGTTCTCGGTCTCCTCCGACATTGCACAGAAGCAACAAGACACTACGGTTGGAGAGCCAGCCAACCAGACTTTGGAGACTGATGCACTGCTTCCTTCGGCCTATCGGATAGGCCAGACTGAAACGAAATCGAAGCAGGCACAACAGACACGCTCGCTCTCCCTGACCTATTCGCTTGATCAGAAGCTAACTCATACGCTGCAATCGGATGGGGTGCAGGTCGACTGGGAGGATGACGCCTATCTCTATGCACAGACAAAGGGATCGGTGCTTCTGTCCGCATCTCCCCACAGCGCACTGTTTACCTTCAGTGAGGAGCTGTTGCCCCAATATACACGTCTGGATGATCAGAGCAAGGAAGCCTATCGTACCGAACAGTTCCAACTTTTCAGTGTCACCAAGGCAGCAGTACCCTTGCTGGGCTTCTCCTATACCCTGAGCCAACGGATGCATCGCTTCCAAAAGACCTATGCAACACAGCTTGTTGAGGAAATCGATACCTACTCATTTGATGCTGAGTCGGTTACGGTGCATCAGATCAAGGTGGAAAAATCGTTGTCGATGGGGCAGGGCTCACTCAAGCCCTCCCTTACGGCCAACCTCTACCCCATACGGCAAAGTCTCATTCCTTCCCTTACCTACAGCCAAGGAACGTTTGTGCTGGGAGCTTCACTGCAGTACGCCGAAACGAATCAGGTGCTCGAAAAGGAACGGGCGACGACGTCATTTTCTTTCACCTCCAAGACATTCACCTTCTCCACCCAACAAACGTATGACTACACCAAGAGTGTGCAGACATGGTTCCAGGCTCTTGATATCGACCAAAGTGCAAAGCTTTCGATTCTGGATTCAAGACTTGTCATCAGTGAACTGCTCTCTTATCAGGGAAGGTCAAGCAAGGGTATGGACCACTATATCGACCAATTGAATCTCGATTTCAAGATACCATATCTCTCGGTCACCTACATCAGTGAAGGACAGGTGGGTAATTTGCAACCGGAGCGTTTGAAGACCACTGTCTCAGCAAAGGATGTGACTCTGCGCTGGTGGAAGGGAAGGGTTGCGGTATCGCTTGGGCTTGAATCCTCATTCACCTTGCATTTTCAGGATATCTGGGCAACCAATCTGGATGTCCAGGCTTCCGTAGGGTTGGAAATTGCTGAGTTCCTCTCCTGTTCACTCTCCATCAAGAGCTCAAACTCCGGATTCTCGCAGTATTATGACAGCCAACAGAACTTTGTATGGGCATGGATGTGGGAAGATCTGGTACGGAGCTTTGACTTTGCGGGCAATGGCAGGAATACCACCAATTTCAACCTCAGCTCGATATCCTTCGACCTGGTCCATGACCTGGATGACTGGTCCTTGAATTGTAAATACACGGGAAGTGTTGTATTATCGAACAACCAATATAGCTGGGTTCCCACGGTCTCCGTCTTTGTACGATGGAATACCATACCCGAATTGGATGTAGAGGAAACCTGGACGAAACCAACCAACGATTGGATTCGTTCCAGTACATCATAGGAATGTGCATGGATAGAAGCATCGAGTTTTCCAATGAGGAGCAAATGGAGAGGGTTCTGGGAATAAACGACCGGAACCTTCCATATCTTGAGGCATTGTTAGGATGCGATCTGTTTGTAAAAGGCATCATCTTGACCTGCCTGAGCAAGGATGAACTCGTTGCCAACCGGTTTTTGTCATTGCTTTCACGTCTCAGGACCCTTTCCGAGAACCAGCACTATTTCAGTGAAGCCGAAATCTTCATGGAGTTCCAAAGCCTGAAGCATGACCGGCCTCTTGAGGAGTTGCTCTCTGAGGAGAAGCAGGACAAGCCGTTCATTTTGGTCCACAACCGTTTCGCGTTTCCCAAAAGTCCACGCCAAGAGGCCTATATCAAGAGCATGGAGGAGAACCAGATTGTATTCGGCATCGGCCCAGCAGGCACAGGAAAGACATTTCTGGCTGTTGCCTACGCTCTCAGCCAGCTGATGGGTGGAAAACGGCAAAAATTGATCCTTACCAGACCTATCGTGGAAGCAGGAGAGAACCTTGGATTTCTTCCCGGAGATCTGGCACAGAAGATCAATCCGTATCTCAGGCCGTTGTATGATGCAATGGAAGCTATGATCAGCGTGCAGAACATCCGCAAGCTTGAAGAGAACGGGAGCATTGAGATTGCCCCCCTGGCCTATATGCGGGGTCGCTCGCTCCAAAATGCCATCGTCATCCTTGATGAGGCGCAAAACACCACCATTGAGCAGATGCAGATGTTCCTGACCCGTCTTGGGGAGAATTCAAAGGCCATCATCACCGGTGACATCAGCCAAATCGATCTTCCCAAGCACAAGGGCAGTGGCCTTGTACATGCAAGAAACATTTTGCAGGGTATCAATGCCTTGGACTTCATCCTGTTTGATTCCCAGGATGTGGTTCGTTCCAGGATCGTACAGCAGATCATAAATGCGTATGCAAAAGACCAAGGTGCTCATGGACAGGGAGAAAGGCGATGAAGCAAAACAAAGCCTCTCTGGATCGGGGCAAAAAGAGCAAGCAAATCGAGCGGAAGGTCTCCTTGGTACTGATGGTTTGTACCGTCCTGCTTGCAATGCTCATTCCGCTTGGATCAAGCAGAACCTCAGACCGTGGACTTCGATCCCTTTCGGTTCGTTATGTTGCAGGAGAACTGGCAGAACAGGATGTTTTCGCCACCTCATCATTCCAGTACATAGATGAAACAAAGACCCAGCAGCATATTCTTGCCCAGGAGAAGGCTGTACTTCCGTACTTCTCATTCATGTTACGCTCCACCACGCTATCCACCCAACGGGTACAACAGTTTGTGCAGGCCTGGCTGGGGAAGGGGCAAGAGGAAGCCCAGCTTCTCCTCGATACATTCGCCCTTTCTGATTCCAAGCATGTAATGTCCCGTATTGCCGACCTTCCCCCTGAGGAGAGGCTTTTCTTGTTGCAGGCACTGCAGGAGACCAGTCATGCAGTACTCGAGGAAGGCCTCTATCGCACCGAAGAGATTGAGACGATCAGGCAACAGGGCTACGAACGATTCCTTCTGGACAATACGGTATCGATGGACACACAGCAAACTGCGCAGCAGAGATCGGTGGATGCCGTAATGACCGGTGAAACCTTGTTTGACTCCCTCTCCTCCTGGCTGAAAGGGTATGAGATGGTAAATGAGTCCTTTCAGTCTCATCTGATTGTTGATGCGCTCTCCTTGCTTATTGAAGCAAATGTTCACTATGAGGAAGTGAAGACGCTTTCCTTGCGGGAAGAGGCCGCCCAAACCGTCATGCCGGTCGTAGTGACGATCGAGCGTGGCCAGAAAATTCTTGCCAAGGATACGGTGGTTACCCAGGAACAGCTTGCCTTGCTGCAACGAATGGGTGAACAATCCTTAGGGTATACGGTATTTGAGCTTGTCGGAAGAGCCATTTTCATCTTGTTCGCGAGTGCTGTATCGGTCTATGTCTTTCTGCAATTCCTTCATAATGACAAGCGCCTCTACCTGTATTTGAATCTGATGCTTGTGTCTGTCATTCTTTCTCTTTTGGCCTTGTATATGATCGGCTATTTGTTGGAAAACAGGACTATCGTGTTTCTGGATTCCTATCTGCCCATTGTATTTGCTCCTTTGTTCACTGCCCACATCACCAGCAAAAAACGGCTGGGTCTGGTGACCGCGTTCTTGCTTTCCAGTTTTGTCACCCTCATGCCGCAGGCTTCTTCCATGACATTTTTCTTCAGCTTGAGCGTAAGTGGCATCTGTCTTTACTTTTTCCAATATACCATCAAGCGGCTTGAGGATTTGTTCAATTGGTTCTATGCAATCGTCATCAGCAGTTTTGCTGCCATTGCGTTGAATGTAGTGGTGGGAATCCAGCTCACCTCAGTGCTCCCTCTGATAGGGGGAATTGTCCTGAACGTGACCATCAGCTTGGTGTTTGCCGAGGCATTGGTTCCTCTGTGCGAACGGATGTTCAATATCCCCACGGCATACCGTCTCAGTGAGCTGGCCTTCAGTGACAGTCCTGTGTTGGAACGCTTGAGTACCGTCGCCCAAGGTACCTACAACCACAGCCGTTATGTCTCCGACCTTGCCTACAAGGCAGCGAAAGCCATTGGGGCGAATGCAATGCTTGCCAGGGTAGGAGGAATCTATCATGATATCGGGAAATCCGATCATCCTGAGTATTTCATTGAGAATCAGGGGACGGAGAACAAACATGATGACATCAAGCCGAGCCTATCGGTGGCAATCATCAAGAGTCATGTCAAACTCGGCTTGGAGAAGGGAAGGGAAGTGGGCCTTCCCCAGGAAGTGCTTGATATCATTGCCCAGCATCATGGCAATGATGTAATCCAGTTCTTCTACAACGAGGCAAAGGAACAGGCAATCAAGGCGGGTATGGATGTGAAGCAGGATGATTTTTCTTATTCCGGCGATGTCCCGGCCTTTCCTGAGTCAGCGATCGTAATGCTTGCCGATTGTGTGGAAGCTGCGAGCCGGACAATGAAGAAACCAAACCACTCGAAATATCAGAAATTGGTTCATTCCGTCATCATGGGAAAGATTGAGCGTGACCAGCTGAAGGATTCTCAGCTCTCGCTTACTGACCTTGATGTCATTGAGGATGCTTTCGTGCAAACCTTGATAGGAAGGGATCACCATCGCATCGAATACCCGGATGAAGCCAAAGAAGAAAGACCCAAGACGGAGGGATGATGAGCGCAACACATTTCATTGATGTTTCCTACGAAGAGGAAGCATATCGGTTGGAGGCTGATGAGCAGAAGGTGCTCTCCATCCTTACCAAGACGCTGGATTTGCTCAATCAGGCAAGTTGTGAGTTGTCGGTGAGTTTTGTCAGTGATGCTACGATACAGGGCCTGAACAAGGAGTACCGCTCCAAGGATGAGCCGACCGACATCCTCTCTTTTGCCCAGCAGGATGAGGTGGAGGATTTCAGTTGGCCTGAAGTGCAGTATGAAGGTGAGGAGAGTCTTCCGGAGGAGGTTGAGGTGCTTGGGGACATGGTGATTTCCCTTGATACCTTGAAAAGAAATGCACAATCCTTTAGTGTAGAAGAAGAGGAAGAACTGACTCGGTTGTTGATTCATGGCCTTTTGCACCTCTTGGGTGAGGATCATGAAAGCAATGATATGCATGAGCCTATGTTGATCAAACAGGAGCAGTTGCTTAATCAAGTGAGGGGGAGCAAACGTTGAGCTTGCCATGGAAAGGTCTGTTTAGGAAGAGCCTGGAGCGGGAAGACAGGGAAAACCGGTCGAAGGCTGAGATGGAAGAACGGCAGACCATGATTGAGGGCATCAGTGAGCTGAAGGACAAGACGGTCAAGGAAGTCATGGTCCCACGTGTGGATGTCCAGTTCATCAGCAGCGACATAAGTCTCGATGATTTGTATGCGATCATCCAGGAACAAGGGTATTCGCGCTATCCTGTCTATGAGCAGACCATTGACAACATCATCGGTGTGCTCTATGCAAAGGATATACTCCGCCACGGTATAGAAAAGGCTTTCAGTGCAAAGGCGCTGATGCGCAAGCCGTATTTCATTCCCGAAAGCAAGCACCTTGATGATTTGCTCCGTGAGTTCAAGTTGCGCAAGGTACACATTGCCATTGCCATTGATGAATACGGTGGGGTGAGCGGCATCATTTGCATGGAAGACATCCTTGAGGTCATCGTCGGTGACATCATGGATGAGTTTGATGAGGACGAGGATGACGGCATCTGCAAATTGGATGACAACACCTTCGTCGTTGACGCCCGTACGTCAATTGAGGAGATCAATGAGGCGATCGGGTTGCATTTGGGAGAGGAGGAGTTTGAAACCATCGGAGGCTATGTCTTCGAGTTGTTCGGACGGATTCCCCTCAAGGATGAATCGGTGGAAGACGATGAAGCCATCTTCACGGTCGAGGACATCGATGGACACAAGATCAACCAACTGAAATTGGTTGTCAAAACGTAAGGGTATACGTTGACCCGTAAATGCGGAAAACAGTATATTAATATCGATACATAAAATGAATTCCCGGAGGAACACAACAATGAAAATTGCAATCAATGGTTTTGGAAGAATTGGCCGCAATGTTTTCAAAATTGCTTTTGAAGACAAGAACATCGAGATCGTAGGCATCAATGACCTCACCGATCCCAAGACGCTTGCCCATCTTCTGAAATACGACTCCACCTATGGAGTATATGATAAGAGCGTGACTGTCGCAGAGAACGC
>RZYT01000595.1 GCA_009930195.1 Spirochaetia bacterium
CAGGCACGCGAGATGCCGCTTGAGAAGGTGGGACACCTGGCCAAGGCACAGGAGCTCGGTTTAGGCACGATGGACCTCGACAAACTGAAGATCCGCAGGGTACGCATCTAAACCACTACGTGCAGTCAGCACTGCACCATTCACAGCGATTGGATCCGGCTTCGTTCACCGGATTCGATCGCTCTTTACCTGATGATCAATCGCCTGAAACAAAACCTATGCTGAAAAAAACAAGACTCATCGTCTCACTCATTCTCTTCACCCTGATCACCCTCTATTTCCTTGATTTCAGGGGGCTGCTGCCTGCTCAACTGCAGTTTCTTACAGAACTGCAATTTATCCCGGCACTGCTGGCCGCCAACCTGGTGATACTTGCCGGACTGGTGATCCTTACACTACTCTTTGGAAGAGTCTACTGCTCCTCCCTCTGCCCCATGGGTATTTACCAGGATATAGTGGCGTGGTTCTCCAAACGGGTTATCAGGAAGAAAAAGTATCACTACAGCAAAGCCAAGACAGTTCTTCGCTGGAGCGTGCTGGTTGCAACCCTTGTCACTTTCCTCTTCGGTTTCACCTTCCTCGCGGGTCTCTTAGACCCCTACGGCGCTTACGGCAGGATGGTCACCCACCTGTTCCGTCCCGCCTACCTTGCAGGCAACAACCTGCTGGCTACCATCTTCACCTCGTTCGACAACTACACTTTCTACCGGGTGAGCATCTATTTGCTGGGCATCTCCTCCACCCTGATCGCGCTTACCATGCTGTTGGTGATCGGCCTCCTTGCCTGGCGGAACGGCAGGACATGGTGCAATACAATCTGCCCCGTGGGTACCCTCCTCGGTTTTATCAGCAAGTATTCCTTTTTCCAGATCACTTTCGATGATGAGAAGTGTAATTCCTGCGGCCTCTGCAGCATGAAATGCAAAGCATCCTGCATCGACGCGAAGAACAAGGAGATCGACCAGAGCCGATGCATCACCTGTTTCAACTGCATCGAGAGCTGCAACCGCGATGCCATGAAATACCGTTTTGCACTGCCC
>RZYT01000596.1 GCA_009930195.1 Spirochaetia bacterium
TGCCAGTGAGTTCATTTCCAACCCCAGGATGGTGCCACTGGTACCCATGGTGGTGGGCATCGCTGCTCTCTCGCTTGTGACCCTCTTCGACCGGAACGATGAGGAGAACAGGGAGTGGACCCTCTCGGCCTGGGGTTTTGCCAAGCAGATCATGCCGCTGCTGGCCATCGGCGTGGTGACCGCCGGTTTCCTGCTGGGATCGACGCACGACAACGTGGCCATCCCCGGTGTGGTACCCAACGAGTGGATCGAGTGGGCAGTAGGTGGCAACTCGCTATTCTCCAACTTCTTCGCCAGTTTCACCGGGGCATTCATGTATTTTGCCACGCTCACCGAGGTGCCGATCATCCAGGGACTGCTGGCCAGCGGCATGGGCAAAGGTCCCGCACTGGCGCTGCTGCTTGCCGGTCCCTCGCTCTCACTGCCCAACATGCTGGTGATCCGCGGGGTGATGGGTACGAAGAAGACCCTCGTTTACGTGCTGCTGGTGATGATCATGGCTACCTTCACCGGGCTGGTCTATGGCACCTTCTTTTAAAAAACGTCTGCAACACGTTTCAGTTGCAACACTTGACATTTAAAAACCCTATTAATCCAGAATAAGATGAAGATACTGATTTTATGTACCGGCAACAGCTGCCGCAGCCAGATGGCACACGCCTTTCTGCAATCGTTCGATGCAAACACGGAGGTTCGCTCCGCAGGCACCAACCCCGCACCGGAGGTTCACCCTTTGGCGGTGAAGGTGATGGGCGAGGAAGGGCTTGATATCAGCAGCCATCGTCCCACCCTGGTGGATGATTATACCAATGAAGCGTGGGACTATGTGATCACTGTCTGTGGTGATGCCAACGAGAACTGCCCCGTTTTTACCGGCAGGGTGAAGAAGCGTCTCCATATCGGTTTTGAGGATCCGGCAAAGGTGACCGGCAGTGATGCGTTTGTGCTGAGCGAATTTCGTCGCATCAGAGATGAGATCAAAGAAGGTTTCACCCAATTCTATCAGACGGAAATCCAATGAAACATAAAAATCAAGGCAT
>RZYT01000597.1 GCA_009930195.1 Spirochaetia bacterium
GTGGGGTTGCCCACCACCGGGTTCCCGATGCAGAAATACAAGGAGGACAGAGGTCCTTTCATCAACGATTGCAATGCTCTTGTAGTATCCATACCGTTACTCCCAGTCAAATATATTGGCAAAACACAAATTTTGTATAAACCTATGGCGATATTTCTGTATAGGTTGCAAAAATTATGCTAGGCAGTCCCGAGAATCCATTCTATACTGCTCATACTAAACTTGCACACAAGAGGAGAATACTGTGGAATCTCCAGACCTGACCCAGTTCCTACAGCCTACACCGCTGCTCGACTACCAGGCAAGTCCTATCCAGGCACTCATGGCGGATAAGGGATGGGAAACCCTCTCTGCCAAGACAGCCCAGATAGAAGCAGTCTACACCTATGTACGGGATGAGATAGTCTACGGCTTCACCTCCCGCTTTCAGATTCCGGCCAGTGAGGTACTTGCTTCCAAGCAAGGCAACTGCATCACCAAGACCACCCTGCTCATGGCTCTGCTCAGAAGATTGGGCATTCCTTGCCGTCTGAAGGCAGGCTTGGTGGAGAAAGTCATCCATCGGGGGCTCTTGCATGGCATGAACTACGCCCTCAGCCCGGCTGAGCTCTACCACACCTGGTTGGAAGTGCGATACAACAACCGCTGGGTGGAGATAGGGGGGCACATCGTCGACCGGCCGTATCTGCAGAAACTGCAAGCCAAGTTCCCTGACTTCATGGGAAGTTTCTACGGCTACGGCATCGCCGTGCTGCACTTCCGCAACCCTCCCATACAATGGGAAGAAAACGATACCTTTGTGCAGAACAAGGCGATAACGGACACCTTGGGAACTTTCTCCGACCCCGACACCTTCTTCAAGGCCTATCCCAAAGCAGAACAGTACACCCACAGCATCCGCTACAAGACACTGCTACGTTCAGCGCTCAACTCTGCGATCAGCACCATGCGCCAAGGTTGAGGACATCAATAGATCTTGAGAGGAACCTCAGAGAAGGCGGTTACCGATCCGATGATCGGATACCCGCTTTCTTCGCT
>RZYT01000598.1 GCA_009930195.1 Spirochaetia bacterium
CCTTGCATCGCCACGAAACGGGGCGATGGACGAGACAATCGTCGAAAGTGTGGACGGATTGATCGGCCTGACCATAACCGATCGCTCGGGGAGCATGATCTACTCTGATGAAAGCAAACTGGCAGGCATCGAGCTGTACAAATCCGGTTCCTTGGAGCAGGTAGCTGCAATGGAAGCAGAGAAAAAAGTGTAGTATAGTGGCAATATGAAAACGTTCAACACTTTCTTCACGACCTCAGTGGAACCCCTGTTGCCGATGCTCATCCTGCTTGGATCGTCGTTGGTGCTCATCCTCATTGCCAACAGCCTGCTGGGAAAGCGCATCAAAAAGCTGGAGGAGCTGAAAAAAGCAGATCCTACCCAGAAAAAACCGGGAAGAACCCTGCCCGTACTCCGCTTCATCAAGCGAATCGCCCTCCCGCTCATCTTTCTGGCTGTTCTGTACGTATCCATGCAGCGTGTCAGTTTTGGGGAAACCATTCAGGAATCAGTACAGATCATCTTTGCCTTTGTCATGACCATCATCATTGTTCGTTCCCTGAACAAGGGCATTGAACTGAGCTTTGCCAAATACTTCGAAAAGGAGTATGCAAACCAAGAACATGAGAAGAATCTCAAGCCCCTGCTCTCCTTTGTAAAGCTGCTCATCTGGATCGTAGGGTTTCTTGTCTTGCTCAGCAACATCGGCTTCAATATCACCACTGCTCTTGCCGGCCTTGGTGTTGGTGGTATCGCAGTTGCGATTGCCGCCCAAGGTATACTGGGAGACCTCTTCAGCTACTTCGTCATCTTCTTCGACCACCCCTTCGCCCTTGGCGATTTCATCGTCTTTGGGGACAAGTCAGGAATTGTCGAACGAATCGGCATCAAGAGCAGCCGCATCAGGGTGCTCAGCGGCGAGGTGCTGATCATCAGCAACTCAGACCTGACCAGCAGTCGCATCCACAACTACAAGCAGATGCAACGCAGGCGCGTAGTCAGCCAGATTACCATTCCCTACGAGACGGAAATCGAGAAAGTGGAGATGGTGACAACCC
>RZYT01000599.1 GCA_009930195.1 Spirochaetia bacterium
GGCGATGTTGTGGCAGAAGGTGGCCACCGCACTGTTGTAGTTGGGCCGGCACCACTTGCCGAAGACATTGGGAAGACGGAAGACATGGACAACAGAGCCGGTCTCCTTGGCATAGCTGAAAAGCAGGTCTTCACCCGCTTTCTTGCTCTTCCCATACGGATTGTCCAGAGCAGCTTGAATGGATGAGGTAATGAGCACCGGACAGGTATTCTTGTTATTCTTCAGGGAAGCAAGCAACGTATCGGTGAAACCAAAGTTGCCCTGCATGAACTCGTCTACATCCTTGGGCCGGTTCACCCCTGCAAGATGGAACACAAACTCACAATCCTTGGTGAAGGAGTCAAGAAGAGAAGGTTCTGTTTCAATGTCAAAGAGGTATAGATCCTCATATCCCTTGCTTCTCAGCTCACAGATAAGGTTCTTTCCTACAAAGCCATTTGAGCCGGTTATCAGTATCCTCATCCTAGCGGCTCTCCCATGCCTTCAGCTCGTCCTGAATGTACGTAAGGGTAAGCAGCTTCTCCTTGATCTGCTCTACAGAGAGCAGTTCGGTGTTGCTGGAATTGAACTCGGTAAGGTTTGTCCGCTTTCCATTCCCATCAGTGAAGTACTTGTCATAGTTGAGGTCGCGGTTGTCAGCGGGTACCCGGTAGAAGTTGCCCAAATCGATGGCATGGGCGCACTCCTCGTTGGTCAACAGTGTCTCGTACATCTTCTCCCCGTGCCTGATACCGATGGTCCTAATTTCATTGTCTTCGCCGAAGAGTTCCTTCACCGCCTGGGCAAGGTCTCCAATGGTGCTTGCCGGTGCCTTCTGCACCAGAATGTCTCCGGTATGGGCATGCTCATAGGCATACAGAACCAAGTCAACGGCTTCCCCAAGCGTCATGATGAAGCGGGTCATGGAGGGCTCGGTCACGGTCATGGGCTTGCCCGCCTTGATCTGCTCGACGAACAGGGGAACCACAGAACCTCGGGAACACAGTACGTTGCCGTACCTTGTTCCGCAGATGAGCGTCTTGTCCTCTGCCACC
>RZYT01000161.1 GCA_009930195.1 Spirochaetia bacterium
CATAATCACTTGGTTTGTCTCTCTGCTGCTCCTTTCTTGGAGCAGAGGGGAGAAAGAACAACCGGTGAAGGTGGCCTGCGTGGGTAACTCGGTCACCTATGGCTACAAGCTGGGTAACCGTTCGTCGCACGCCTATCCTGTACAACTGCAGCAGCTGCTGGGCGCTGACTACAGGGTGGAGAACTTCGGCCACAGCGGCGCCACGCTCCTGGAGAACGGGCACAACCCTTACCGGGAGCTGCCGGCATTTGAGAACGCGGTCGCCTTCGAGCCCGATATCGTGGTGATCCACCTGGGACTGAACGACACCGATCCACGCAACTGGCCCAGATTCCGGGACGAGTTCACCAAAGACTACATTGACCTAATCCAAACCTTCCAGAAGTTGAAGCCCGACACCAAAGTATGGATCTGCCGCATGACACCCATTTTCAGTTGGCACCCCCGATTCAAGTCGAGCACCCGTGTATGGTACGATCAGGTGCAGCGGGAGATCGAAAGGGTAGCAACAGCAACCGGCGTGCCGTTGATCGACCTGAACAGCCCCCTCTACAACCGCCCCGACCTCTTCCCCGATGCACTCCATCCCACGGCTGAGGGAGCAGGCATCATCGCCAAAACTGTATACAGTGCTCTCACTGGCGATTATGGCGGACTGCAGCTACCGGAGATCTACACCGATCACATGGTCATGCAGCGCAACCAACCTGTACAATTCCGGGGAACTGCGGATGCCGCGACAGCGGTAACGGTCCGTTTCGCCGGAAAAACAGGCACAACTCAAACAGGAAACAACGGGAGATGGGAGATCACATTCCCGCCCATGAAGGCAGGAGGCCCACACCAAGCCACCATTACAAATGAAAAAAACACCATCCACCTCTCCGACATCCTGATGGGGGAGGTGTGGATCTGCTCCGGCCAGTCCAACATGGCTTTCCGTCTACAGAATGCAGCCACAGCCGGAGAGGATATCCCCCTTTCTTTCAACAGCTGGCTACGCTTCTTCGACATGAAGGAGATTGCTCAGACCAATGCCGTGGCTTGGGACGACAGTGTGCTGGCACGGGTGAACCGGTTGGAATATTACAAACCCACAACATGGACCCTCTCCGACACGCTCACGGCAAAAGAGTTCTCCGCCGTGGGTTACCATTTCGGCAGAATGCTGCAGGAGCAGCTAGGTGTACCGGTAGGACTGATTCACAACGCCATCGGTGGTTCTCCCACTGAGGCATGGATCGACCGCAAGACGATGGAGAATGATCCGTTGATGGTCGACTTCTTCACCCATTGGCACAACAACGACTTCATCGACGGATGGGTGCGCGAGAGGGGCATGCAGAACATCGCCGAGGCCAAAGAGAATCCCTTCCAGCTACACCCCTACAAACCCTCCTATCTATTTGAGACTGGAATGGCACCGATCACCCGCTATCCCATCGCCGGTACCATCTGGTACCAGGGTGAGTCGAACGCCAACAATGTGGAGCTGCATGAGCAGTTGCTCCCCGCCATGGTGGATAGCTGGCGTAACGCCTGGGAGCAAGATTTCCCCTTCTACTACGTGCAGCTCTCCAGCATGGAGACTGGACGCGAGTCGTGGGGACACTTCCGCGACAGCCAACGCAGGCTGACGGAACAGATTCCCCGTTCAGGAATGGTGGTCTCCTCCGATCTGGGGCACCGGACCGATGTCCACCCACGAAGGAAGAAAGAGGTGGGTGAGCGACTGGCCCGGCTGGCATTGGCTGACACCTACGGAAAGAAAATCACCAAAAGCGGACCACTCTATCACAGGGTGCAGTTTGTGGGAGAGAGGGCCATCATCTCCTTCAGGGAGGCAAAAAGGTTGGGTTCCTCTGACAATAAGCCGGTGCGCGATGCCGAGCTGGCGGGAGCTGACAAAATCTTCTACCCGGCAGAGGCAGTGATCCGGGGCAACCAACTGGTGGTGACGAGCGATAAGGTGCCCTATCCCGTGTTCGTGCGCTACGGTTGGAGCTCCTACACCGAAGGTAACCTGGTCAATGAAGCGGGACTACCCGCCTCCACCTTCTCATCAGAGTATCCATAATATAACAGAGGGTGTAGCCGATTCATAACATCGGCGCTCCCCACAGAAATTTGACATTATGCATCAACTCACGCTAACCTCACTCCTGTTGCTCTTCACCGCGGTTGCTCCTGCAGCTAAGGCAGTAGCAGCTACTCCCGACAGCACGATATGGGCTCCGCAGGTGGTTGGAACTCCTCCCAGCGATGCCTACATCGGCCTCTCACTCCTGGAGGATGGTGAGATCCGCCACTACAACTATGGAGAGCAGGCGGAACCGGGTTCATTCTACCTCTACAGTCGCGACAAGGGATCCACATGGAAGAAGGTCAACATCCCGAAGGAGATCCCCTTCGCCGACAGCCGCAGTCCCCGCAGCGGGGAGTACATCCGACTGATTGCCGCATCGGGGATGGGTACCTATGCCATCCGTACCAAGGGTGGTCTGGAAGGTGGACGTGAGTTGCTCAAAGTATCCGACACTATGGCGATCATGCTGAAACCACCCCTCTTCACACGACAGGGCAAACGGGTGATCGTCGCTGGACACTACGGGCTGCAGAATGGACTGCCCAGGGCATGCTTCATCTTTTACTCCGACGACGACGGCCACAACTGGCAACGCTCATCGCTGGTCACCACCCCCGATCACCAAGGAGGCGGTTTCCACGACGGCATCCGCTGGAACCACGGAGCCGCAGAGCCGACGGTGATGGAGCTGAGCGACGGTCGTCTCTGGATGCTGATACGCACCTCGCAGGATCATCACTACCAATCCTTCTCGGAAGACGGAGGAATCACCTGGAGCGATGCCATCCCCTCTCCATTCTACGGCACCATCACCATGCCCACCATCGGCCGCCTGCAGGATGGACGGATCCTCTTCCTATGGTCCAACACCACGCCACTACCGGAGGTGAACCAGACTACGGGCGTCTGGGACGATGTCTTCACAAACCGCAACGCCATCCACGCGGCAATCTCCTCCGACGAGGGGAAGACATGGCAGGGCTTCCGCGAGCTCTACCTCGACCCGCGACGTGATGCAGCCGATTTCGGCACCACGCCAGGAATAGACAAAAGCGTGCACCAGAGTCAGTTCGTGGAGATGGCACCGGGAGAGCTGTTGGTATCGCTGGGGCAGCACCCGCTGCACCGCGTGATGGTGCGGTTTCATGCCGACTGGCTCCATGAACAGGAGCGTTACTGCGACTTCTCCGACGGGCTGGCACAATGGAGCGTCTTCAGTTACTACAAGGGAATTGTCGGTCACTGCGGCTACAACCGCACCCCGGGATGCAGCCTCGAGGAGGGAAAGCTGAAGATACAGTATATCGAGAACGACTCACTGCTCACCCCGGTCAGGGGTGCCGTCTGGAACTTCCCCGCCTTCCGCAGGGGGCGCATCACCGCCTCCATCCAATTTAACAGCAGCGATACAAAAGGGAAACTGCTGCTCAATGACCGCTGGTTCAACCCCACCGACACTGTGGCTGGTCACTTTGCACCCTTTAAAGTGCCGCTCAACCCTGTACAGCTGAGAATCAAGGACAATAAGTCACACCTGCTGGAGGTAAAGTGGGACCTCGACGCGGTCAGGCCACACGCCCTGGTCACGGTAGACGGTAAACACCGAATGCGGATCCCACTGGCCAACGAATCGCTCCACGGCCTTTCCTACCTCCACCTCCTGAGCGACAGCAATCCCGGTGACAAGGGATACCTGGTTGAATGGGTAAAAGCAGAAGCACTTTAATTGAATGATAAGGAGAACAGAAATGAAGATCACGACATTCCTACTAACCTCGCTACTGCTCCTCTCCTGTAGCAGTGGGAAGAAAGAGCAATCACTGCAGCTGTTGCCGCAGCCGCAGCTGCTCACCCTGGCCCCCTCCGGACAGCACCGTCTCCATCTGGGAGCACCCGATCCCTCGCTCATCACGATAAGGCTGGTGGATGCGATCCCCGAAGCGGTGGTGAACCCCGATGAGGCCTACCGCCTACAGATCACAGCCGACTCCATCCTGATGGAGGCCACCACGGAGCAAGGAATCTACTGGGCCCGGCAGACGCTGAACCAGCTCGTCGCCTCCTCTGACGGTAACAGCCTCCCCACACTCGAGATCACTGACTGGCCCGCCTTTCGCGTGCGCGGATTTATGCACGATGTAGGACGTAGTTTTATCCCGGTAGAGGAGCTGAAGAAACAGATCACCCTGCTTTCACAATTCAAAATAAACCTCTTCCACTGGCATCTCACCGAGAACCAGGGGTGGCGTCTGGAGAGCAGACGCTATCCGCAGCTCAACGACAGCAGCAGCTTCAGTCGCCTTCCCGGGCAGTACTACACCATTGCAGATGCCCATGAGATTGCTGCCCATTGCCGGGCTCATAACATGCTGCTGATACCGGAGATAGACATGCCGGGGCACAGTGCCGCTTTTGTGCGGGCCATCGGGCATGACATGCAATCGCCCGAAGGGAAGAAGATGTTAAAGGATCTGATGGAGGAGATCTGTACCGAAGTGTTCCCCGACGCTCCCTGGATCCATATCGGCACCGATGAGGTGCAATTTATCAACCCCACCTTTGTACCCGAAATGGTGGCACACATAAGAGGATTGGGTAAAAAAGTGATCTCCTGGAACCCCGGGTGGGACTACAGTCAGGGAGAGATCGATGCCACGCAGCTATGGAGCTACCGCGGCAAGGCACAGCCCGGCATCCCCGCCATCGATTCACGCTTTCATTACATCAATCACTTCGATGCCTTCGGTGATATCGTGGCCCTCTACAACAGCAGGATCAACGACACCGATAAGGGGAGCGACGATATCGCCGGTGCCATCCTCGCCATCTGGAACGACCGTCTCCTGGAAGATGAGGCGCAGATCATGCTACAGAACTACTTTTATCCCAATATGCTCGCGTTGGCCGAAAGGGCCTGGCTCGGAGGCGGATCGGAATACTTCAACAAGAAGGGTGTCATCCTGCCGGTTGACGAGGAAGATGAAACCTTCCGGTCGTTTGCCGACTTTGAACGGCGCATGCTCTGGCACAGGGAGCACACCTTTTCCGGCTTACCCTTTCCATATGTGAAACAGACCGA
>RZYT01000600.1 GCA_009930195.1 Spirochaetia bacterium
CTCATGGGACGAACGGATATAGGCGAATCGTGAAAGCACTGCATATTCTGCTGCAAAAGTGAAGCTGAACATCGCTTCGGTGTTGTTCTTCGTCTGCTCAGTATTAATTTAGAAGGGCATGGTCAGCATGACCAGTGACACCCCCAACACTGAGATATACTATAGTCTGAATAATGCCTCCTTCATGCTTTACACCCATCCGATCCCGCTACTACAGGGAGGAGTGATAAGTGCCGTAAGTCGTTCGGAAAGCTTGGCGGAGAGTCTGCAGACTACAGTCCGTTTTGGCATGCTGATTGACAAAAGCGGATGGAAGGTGCTCAAGGTCTCCAGCCAGGTCAAGGGTGATGAGGCCTATAAAGCGATCGACGATGATATTCATACCAAATGGCATACACCCTTCGGGGAGGGGGAACCGCACCATCCACACAGCATCGTGGTGGATATGGGGAAGAGCTACCAGGTTGAGCAATTCATCTATACCCCCCGCAGTGACGGCAACAACGGTAACATCAATGAGTTTTTACTCTACTTTAGCAATGACCCCGATAAGTGGGAGGAGCCGGCTATCACCGGAAGGTTTGTAAACAGCTCCTCACCACAGTTTATCGAGATCACAAGTAGACCAAAAGCACGTTATTTCATGCTGATAGCAAAATCGGAGGTGCATGGCAGGGCATGGACCTCGGCGGCAGAGCTGGGAATAACCGCCTCAATGGGAAACTGAGGAATTAAGTGCTCCTTCACAACAAGGTTTGTCACAAATGAAGTCGCAGGGTATGTTTCGACATTCATTAATTGAAAAAGAGGGCGTTGAGCCCTCTTTTTCATCTTTTATCATTTGGTATTGTCTGATTTGTCCCCGCTGGGTAGCGTGACCAGTGATCATACCAGCCAGCATCTCATCAATTCCCGTAGACATATACTTCCGCTATGCTGGTAAAGGGAGCCCTGTTGCTATCAGGCAGGAACAACTTGAGGTATCTGCCACTACTACCCTCCGCCAGGTCGACCCGCAGCTTATCACCCGAG
>RZYT01000016.1 GCA_009930195.1 Spirochaetia bacterium
CATAGCGACGCCGCAGACGGCCCCGCTGCGCGAGCGGCAGGCCGACGGGAGCCGCCACCCGTTCGACTCGTTCATCGTGGCCAAGACGCCTGCCGAGCGGTGGGGGAACACCGAGGACCTTGAGGGTCCGGCCCTGTTCCTCGCCTCGAAGGCAAGCGACTTCGTCAACGGGCATGTGCTCTATGTGGACGGGGGCATCCTCGCCTACATCGGCAAGCAGCCGTAAACTTGTATACTGGCTTTTGGCACCCATCTTCCGCATCGGAGGGTGGGTGTTTTTCTTTGTCCGGGAAAAATCGCCCGGTATTTGTTTCAGTTTGTTGCAATAATTGCGGAATACTTGGTTCAGACTTGTATCTACTGAGGTATAGGCAAATAAAAAATTCTAAGTTGCTGGAAGCGGAAGTTTTTCTTCAAATTCCATCAACAAGAATGCGTGCAAAAATTGGTGAAAATGGAATATTGTTCCAAAAACAATATGAACAAATATTTATCTAATAAGAAGTTGGAAAACCAATTATTGCAGTTTTGCCATTCGATTTGATTGACAGTTGCTCGGCTAACAGATAGGATTTGCACGTCAATACAGAGTATGAATGAGGAGTCGATTATGGCAGACAAGAAAACCAAGTATGTCTATTTCTTTGGCTCCGGCAAGGCAGAGGGAACAGCTCAAATGAAAGAGCTTCTCGGTGGCAAGGGTGCAAACCTCGCCGAGATGACCAGCATTGGTCTCCCTGTACCTCCGGGCTTTACCATCAGCACAGAAGCCTGTGCGTATTATAGTTCCCATGAGGGTTCCTACCCCGAAGGGTTGCGTGAGCAGGTTCTCGAGAACCTGGCCAACCTGGAAAACCTGATGGGAGCGAAACTGGGGGATGCGAAGAATCCCCTGCTTGTTTCCGTTCGCAGCGGTGCAGCCCAGTCGATGCCTGGTATGATGGATACCATTTTGAATCTTGGTCTCAATCCGGATTCCGTAAAAGCCCTGATTGCAAAGACCAACAATGAGCGCTTTGCCTGGGACAGTTATCGTCGCTTCATGCAGATGTTCGGCGATGTGGTGATGGGTGTTCCACACCATGAGTTCGAGCGTGCCCTGCAGGATGTGAAGGATTCCAAGGGCAAGGTCATGGATACCGAGCTCGACAGCAAGGATCTGCAGGAAGTCATCGCCCGCTACCAGCGCTTGTACAAGCGTTTCACTGGTGAAGCATTCCCCACCGATCCCCTTGATCAGCTTTTCAAGTCCATCAATGCAGTCTTCAAGTCCTGGAACAACGAGCGTGCAAAGAAGTATCGCCAGATGAACGATATCCGCGGCCTTTTGGGCACTGCCGTAAACATCCAGAGCATGGTATTCGGCAACATGGGTGAAACCAGCGGTACCGGCGTTGCCTTTACCCGTGACCCCTCCACCGGTGAAAACCAGTTCTATGGCGAGTACCTGATGAATGCACAGGGTGAGGACGTGGTTGCAGGCATCCGTACCCCGCAGTCGATCGAGACACTGCGTGCTGTGAATCCTGTGGTGTACGACCAGCTGGTGGATATCCGTTCCATCCTGGAGAATCACTACAAGGATATGCAGGATCTTGAGTTCACCATCCAGGAAGGCAAGCTGTACATGCTGCAGACCAGAAACGGGAAGCGGACCATTTTCAGTTGGTTGCGCACGCAGGTTGAGATGGTGGAAGAGGGTCTTATCTCCAAGGAAACTGCTGTAAGCAGGGTTCCCGCTGGTGAATTCGGCAAGCTGTTCGCTCCGATTCTCGATGGCAAGCACATCCGTGACAACGGCCTGAATGAAGTGACCCGCGGCTTGAACGCTTCCCCCGGTGGTGCCTGTGGTCAGATCTATTTTACCGCAGAGAAAGCTGAGGAGATGGCTGGTGAGGGCAAGGATGTCATCCTCGTTCGTGCCGAGACAAGCCCTGAGGACATCGGTGGCATGGCTGTAGCCAAGGGTGTGGTCACCTGCCGTGGCGGTATGACCAGCCATGCAGCGGTTGTTGCCCGTGGCATGGGTTGTCCCTGTGTCAGTGGAGCAGGGGAGATCAGGATCAATGAGCCGAAGAAGTTCCTTGAAGTGAACGGAACCACGCTCAGCGAAGGCGATTACCTGTCCATCGATGGATTCACCGGTGCTGTCTATGCATCCAAGATCCCCGTCAAGGCTTCCGAGATTGTCCAGGTGCTGAACGGCACCATGAAGGAGAGTGAATCCACCCTCTTCAAGCACTACAAGATTTTCATGAGCTATGTGCAGGATCTGAAGCGCCTTGGTGTCTATACCAATGCCGATACCCCGCACGACACCGAGATGGCTGTAGCATTCGGGGCAGAGGGCATCGGCCTGTGCCGCACCGAGCACATGTTCTTCGGTGGAAACCGCATCCTGTCCATCCGCAAGATGATTCTTGCCAACAACATTGTGGACAGGGAGAAGGCTCTTGCAGAGTTGCTTCCGATGCAGAGAGGTGACTTCGAGGCTATCTTCGAGGCACTGCAGGGAAGACCGGCTACCATCCGCTTGCTCGATCCGCCGCTCCATGAGTTCCTTCCCAATGACCACACCAGCAGGCATGAGCTTGCCCTGAAGATGGGTCTGACTGTTGAAGAGGTCGCCCAGAAGTCCAGTGCCTTGCACGAGTTCAACCCGATGCTCGGCTTCCGTGGTTGCCGTCTTGCCATCATCTATCCCGAGATTCTCAGGATGCAGGTAAGGGCCATCATCGAGGCAGCCATCAACGTGAAGCGCAAGGGCGTTCAGGTGCTTCCCGAGATCATGATTCCGCTGGTGGGCAACTCCAAGGAGTTCCTCTTCTGCAAGAATCAGGCACTTGATGTCATTGACAAGATCTTCAGTGAGCAGGACATGCACATCGAGTACAAGATCGGAACCATGATCGAAGTGCCCCGTGCAGCGATCACCGCCGATGAGATTGCCAAGGATGCAGAGTTCTTCAGCTTTGGTACCAACGACCTTACCCAGATGACCTGTGGTTTCAGCCGCGATGATGCAGCTTCCTTCCTTGGGGCCTATGTCAACGATGCTGACAAGCAGTTCTATGAGTATGATCCGTTTGCCACCATTGATGTGGAAGGCGTAGGAAAGTTGGTTGAGATG
Organism: Spirochaetia bacterium; assembly: GCA_009930195.1. Taxonomy (GTDB): domain Bacteria; phylum Spirochaetota; class Spirochaetia; order Sphaerochaetales; family Sphaerochaetaceae; genus Sphaerochaeta. The sequence goes on from RZYT01000016.1 coordinate 3,131, forward strand.
GCGGTCAAGCTTGGACGCAGCACGAATCCCGACATCAAGTTGGGTATCTGCGGTGAGCATGGTGGCGATCCGAAGACGATCTCCTTCTGCAACAAGGTCGGCTTGAACTACGTCTCGTGTTCTCCCTTCCGTGTTCCCATCGCCCGTCTTGCTGCAGCCCAGGCTGCCATTGCGGCGAAGAAGAGCAAGTAAGGCTCAAGCAATCAGATTCCATTCCCGGGCTTCGGCCCGGGATTTTTTTCGTCTCCAGGCACAAAAAAACGGTTCCCGAAGGAACCGTGAGAGCCAAAAAAGGGAATTGAACCCTTGACCTGCTCATTACGAGTGAGCTGCTCTACCCCTGAGCTATTTTGGCAATATCTCTGAAAAACAGGTGCATTCTACCCGAAACAGGCAAGAAGGTAAAGTGCCGGTTTACGAAAACCATAACACAAACCTTACCTTGACCTTCGCCCCGCTTGTCTTGTACGCTTACCCTGTAAGAGGGAATACGTTGAAAACACATTCTTTGTTCAGTCATGCCGTCGCCCAGGAGGTGGTTGTCTTGCTGAATACCGGAAAAAGCAAAGTGCGGACGAAAGTCGGAGTAGGCTGGCAGCCGGATGTTGCACAGTTCCTGCTTGACATGTTTCCTTCTGCGTTGGAAAACGGCCTCGAGCTTGCCGATATCGCCGCCTTGGTCAGTGAGGATGAATTCTCCTTTGACCTGGAAGACATGGACTTGCTCGACGATGACGATTTTCTCGATGAATTTGATGATGACGAGGATGATGATCTATGAGGGTGCTGGGTCTTGAGACCTCTTGCGATGAGTGCTCAGCTGCAGTGGTTGAGGATGGCAGAATCATTCTCAGCAATATCATTGCAACCCAGATAGAGGAGCACAAGCCCTTTGAGGGTGTCGTTCCCGAACTCGCTTCCCGTCTCCATACGGAATGGATTTCCACCGTGGTGCAGACCGCCTTGGACAGGGCAGGCCTCAAAAGCAGTGACATTGATGCTGTCGCGGTCACCAACAGGCCGGGTTTGCTCGGTTCGCTGTTGGTGGGTTTGAGCTTTGCAAAAGGGTTTGCCGCTTCGCTCGACCTCCCGTTCATCACCATTGATCATATCCGCGCACACCTGTTTGCCTCCCAAATAGAACAACAACTGGAATATCCCTACCTTGGGGTGTTGGTCAGCGGCGGCCATACGGTCATTTGCCGTGTAGATGGCTACGATACGATCGAAGTGCTGGGCACCACCATCGATGATGCCATCGGCGAGGCGTTCGACAAGGTCGCCAAGCACTATGGGTTCGGCTATCCGGGTGGCGTGGCAATAGACAATCTGGCAAAGCAAGGCAATCCCTTGGCTTTCCTCTTTCCTGGTTCTTCCCTGCATGCCAAGGACCATCCGTACGACATTTCCTACAGTGGGCTGAAAACCGCTGCCATCAACCAGCTGGACTCCTTCTGGGATGGCGTAAGTGAGAAGAGCCCGGAGAACATAGCAGCATCCTTTCAGCGCAGTGCAGTGAACATGCTCGTCAAGCGTGTACGCCTTGCTTTGCAGGAAACCGGACTCAGGCGCCTGAGCGTAGGGGGAGGGGTTGCAGCAAACAGCTATCTCAGAAGTGAGTTGCTCAGTCTGCGTGAAGGCGGCTATGAGGTCGCATTTCCCTCGCTCAAGCTCTGTACGGACAATGGTGCGATGATCGCGGCATTGGCCTACCAATATCTTCGTGATGGCATCACCAGCGATTTCACCGAGTCGGCAAGTGCTCGGGTAACAGCTTTCAAGAAACAATATCCCTAGTGAGAGGCAGTATGGACGCAAACTATGATTTGGACAGTGTAATCAGGAAGGTTCCCAATTTTCCCAAGCCGGGAGTTCTCTACTATGACATCACCGGTATTCTTGCCGTTCCCGAGGCTTTCCAGTACTGCATCGACAGGATGGCAGAATTGTGCAAGGGAAGGGCGATCGACAGCATCGCAGCAGTGGAGGCCCGTGGGTTTGTTTTTGCGGCTCCGCTTGCCCAGAAGCTCGGGCTTCCCTTGGTGCTGGTGCGCAAGATGGGAAAGCTGCCCAACAAGACCTACACCAAGAGCTTCGAACTTGAGTATGGCTGTGATGTTGTCTGTGTCCAGGAAGTGGATGTGATACCGAACAGCAATGTGCTGTTGGTCGATGATCTCATTGCCACCGGTGGAACACTGCAGGCCGCCGCTTCCATGTTCGAGGAGCATGGGGCGAAGGTGGTTGGCTTCCTTGGTGTCATCGGGCTGCCGTTCCTTGACTATGGGAAGGTGCTTGCAGGCTATCCTGTGGATGTCCTGCAGGAGTACCACGGCGAATAGCCCAACCTTCGGTCCGCACCAAAGCCGAGAAACCGTATTCACCTGTCGAAAGACGGGTGAATGCTGTCTTGAGGCATACTCCGTGCAATGGATCGGGCATGCAGCCGAGGTTTTTGCACTGAATTCTTGTTTCGGTCCTGACAAGAAGGGTGCGCCCTTGTCCTGCATAGGGTAGAATGGGGGAGCTTTCGGGGGAGAAACCATCATGCACAAGCGTGTTTCCTTGCTTGGGGTTTTCTCGGCAAAGGATGCAAGGTTGCTCAAATTCTTTCTCATCGTCTACGTGGCATCCTTTCTTGGCGCCACCTACAATCATGCGAAGGACCTCATCCTCCATGGCCTTTTTCCCTACCAAAGGCTCAACGATGCAGTTTCTCCCCTGCTCAATGCCTATTGGACGCTCCTTACCCTTGCTGACCCGCTGGCCATCGTTTTGCTGTTCATCTCGATTGATCTGGGGTTGGTGGCATACGGCCTGGTCATACTGACTGATGTGATCATCAACTACACCTTCATGATCTCTACGAAAGGAATTCTCGGTGTGATCAATTTCGGACAGATCAGCCAGATGCTTTTTCTGATGTTCTATCTCTGCACCGTCAGGTACCTGCACGAGAAATCGCAGCAGATCAAAGAACGGCAGCATTGATGGACGTAGCTCCCTACTGTTCATCAAGATGCCTTTGCGTATACCATGGGAACAGGAAGAAATTTGCAGGAATACTTGACAAAGCACCCGCATTTCCGTATCCTACCACAGGATTTTGAAATTGGGATGTAGTGTAATGGTAACACTGCAGATTCTGGTTCTGCCTTTGGGGGTTCGAATCCCTCCATCCCAGGCATCGGTTCCTTCGTCTAATGGTTAGGACAGGAGATTCTCAGTCTCTAAATAGGGGTTCGATTCCCCTAGGAACTAAAACAAGCGTGAGAAGGGGCAGCCTTGAGGGTTGCCCTTTTTTATCGATATACTGGAAGAAAGGACACGACAGCATGATTACAGCGTCAAATATCAGCCTTGCCTATGGGACCCAGGTCCTGTTCAAGGAAGTCAACATAAAATTCACCCCGGGCAACTGCTACGGCATCATTGGTGCCAACGGAGCCGGCAAGTCCACCTTCCTGAAGATTCTCAGCGGGGAGATCGAATCGGACACCGGTGATGTCATCATCTCCACCGGCCAGAGAATGGCTGTTCTGCGCCAGGATCACTTTGCATTCAATGACTACAGCGTGCTGGAGACGGTTGTCATGGGCTATGAGCAACTCTATGCCATCATGAAGGAGCGCGACACCATCTACGCCAAGGAAGATTTCACCGAGGCGGATGGCATCAGGGCAGCAGAGCTTGAAGGCGACTTTGCCGACATGGGCGGCTGGGAAGCCGAGGCGCAGGCTGCACAGATGCTCAGCGGTCTTGGTATTTCCACCGACCTCCAAGAGAAGAAAATGTCCGAGGTTGAGGACAACATCAAGGTCCGCGTCTTGCTTGCCCAGGCTCTGTTCGGCAATCCTGACATCCTGCTTCTGGACGAACCTACCAACCACCTTGACCTGGAGTCGATTCACTGGCTGGAGGATTTCCTGGCCAACTTTGACAACACGGTTATCGTAGTCAGCCACGACCGTCACTTCCTCAATACCGTCTGCACCCACATTGCGGACATCGATTTCGGCAAGATCCAGCTCTACGTAGGCAACTACGACTTCTGGTATCTTTCCAGCCAGCTGGCCGCAAAGCAGATGAAGGATGACAAGAAGAGAAGGGAAGAGAAGATAACCGAACTGAAAGAGTTCATCATGCGCTTCTCCAGCAATGTGGCAAAGGCCAAGCAGGCAACCAGCCGCAAGAAACTCATCGACAAGCTCACCATTGATGACATCAAGCCCTCCAGCCGTCGGTTCCCGTACATTGCATTCAAACCCAACCGCGAGTGTGGAAAGAATATTCTTGAAGTGAAGGGACTGACCAAGACGATTGAGGGCGAAAAGATCCTGGACAACTTTGATCTGGTGCTGAACAGCGGTGATAAGGTGGCCTTCGTCGGTCCCAATCACTTTGCAAAGACCGTTCTGTTCGAGATCCTTGCAGGCAACATGGAACCGGACAGCGGTACCTACACCTGGGGTGTCACCACCAGCCTTTCCTACTTCCCGAAGAACAACAGCCACATGTTTGCCGAGCATATCTCCATCACCGACTGGCTGCGTACCTACAGTGAGGACAAGGATGACACGTACATCCGCTCTTTCCTTGGACGCATGCTCTTCAGTGGTGATGAGGCCCTCAAGGATTGTACTGTCCTCAGTGGGGGAGAGAAGGTACGCTGCGTACTCTCGAGAATGATGCTTGAGGGGGCGAACTGCCTGATTCTTGATGAGCCTACCAGCCATCTCGACCTTGAGGCTATCACGGCCCTCAACGATGGGCTCATCGACTTCACTGGTGTGTTGCTCTTCAACAGCCATGACCACCAGTTTGTCGAATCCATTGCCAACCGCATCATTGAGTTCACTCCTGATGGTGTGATTGACAGGATGATGCGATTCGAGGACTATTTCAGTGATGATTCGGTCAAGGTCCTGCGTGATGAGAAGTATCGTGGATCGCATCAGGCGATAGCGCTCTAGGAGGTCTTCATGCTGCTAGCTGTGGATATCGGAAACTCCAACATTGTCGTTGCCGTACATGATGGGCAGAAATGGGTGCAGTCATTCAGGATCTACAGCGACCAGAAGAAGACGAGCGACGAGTACTTTGTCGTATTGGACAGCTTGCTCAGTCATGCCCAGCTCTTCAAGCATGACATCAACCGGGCGGTCATCAGCAGCGTTGTGCCCAATCTCACCCGGTCGATCCAGAAAAACATCATCCGGCTCTTCGATGTCCAGCCTCTGATGGTTGATCATGCGGTGGAGACAGGATTGAAGAAAGAAACCATCCCTCAGGAATTGGGAAGCGACCTGCTGGCCAATGCTGCGCAGGCTCACTTCATGCATCCCCAGGGTGCGGTTGCTGTCGTGGATTTCGGAACCGCCCTGACCGTTACGACGGTTGACTCGGACGGGACGGTACTCGGAGCCGCCATTGCCCCCGGTCTTGTAACCGCGGTGAATGCCCTCTTCGGCAACACCGCCCAGCTTCCCCAGGTTGAGCTGAAGATTCCTCTCTCGGCCATCGGGCGGAACAGCCAGGAATCGATTCGGAGCGGCATCATGTTCGGGTACGCGGGGATGGTCAAGGCGATCATCGAGCGGACTGAGCTTGAGCTGGGCAAGGAAGTCTTTGTCATAGCCACCGGAGGACTCTCCCGGACCATTGCACCCCTTATCGAGAGGATCAATCTGATCTCAGGGATGCACACCCTTGATGGGCTCAAGCTCATCAGCGATCTCAACTAGAAGGCAAACAACCCCTCTTTCATGATCTGGATCTCGTTTCCGTCCCTGGTATGGACGCGTATGTCCATGTCATCGGAGCCGATCATGAAATCGATGTGCATCAGGCTGGTATTGCACCCAGCTTGGTGCATTGCTTCCTGTGAGGTGAGTGAAACGCCGTTGGTGAGGGCGGTGCTGTAGCCTTCGCCCAAGGCGAGGTGGCAGGAAGCGTTCTCATCAAGCAGGATGGAGTTGAAGACCAGGTTGCTGGCTGCAATGGGACTGCTCTGGTCCACCAGTGCCACTTCCCCAAGTCTTCTGGTTCCCTCATCGATGGAAAAGAATGCATCCATCGCTTCCTTGCCCACACGAGCCGTATGATCGACCACCTTCCCGTCCTTGAAGGTGAGCCTCACCTCCTCGGTGGTGTTGTCGAGCACAGAGACAGGTTTGGTGGTGGTGACGTATCCTTCTGCACGCAATCTGTCGGGAGTGGTGAAAATCTCCTCAGTCGGAAGATTGGGGAAGAACGGTCTGCCATCGGGAAGCGTTTCGCCTCCTCCGATGAACCTGGCTTCGCTTCTCAGTCCCAACACCAGATCGGTCTTGCTGCTCTTGAAATGGATGCTGTCGATGCCCAGGTTGTTCAGGTAGGCCTGACGCTTGAGCAGCATCTGCTTTTTCCCTTCCCATGCAGCGAGCGGGTCTTCCTGGTCGAGCAGGAGGATGGGCTTGAGCACATCCATGAGATCATCCTCGGTCGCATGTTCGCCCAGCACCTGTTTCGCCCAGCGCGGGCCGGGTGCACAGCAGACACACCAGGCAAGCTCATGGCGCATGAGTTTCTTGGTTCTGGTCTCGCTGAACTTTCTCTTTGCGGTTCCCAGCACCTGATACTTCGCATTGTCAAATGGACCGTGGTCGAGCCTGTCCTCGGTGCTGTCGATCCTGATGTAGGACCAGCCTTCGCTGCACATCTCATAGTCGAGTGCCTTGAGGAAGGCAGGGTTGAAGGAGAGCTCATCGGCCTCCTGGTGCTGGAGCCGTTCTGCCAACACATCCAGGTCATCAAGCATGACCTGTACATAGCTTGCGCCATGGCGGTAGGCTGACTTCGCCAGCTCCCGTGCAAAAGAATAGGTCCCCGGTCCGGTGAGGATCAGGACGGCTTTTCCTTTCTGCAGGTTGATCCCCTTTCTGATCACCAGATCCGCATAGCGGTTCATCAAGAGCTCATCCATCATACGCCTCCTGTTTCTGTGTAGATTCCCTCGTACATGACCAGCTGCTCATCGCCATTGGCGTTGGTCAGCTTCAGCGAGAGATGGCTGTCTCCCACCGGGATTTCCAGGCGTACCAGGGAGCGGCACAGCTTGCTGGCATCCACATCCTCATCATCCATCTGAGTGGTCAGCACATCAATGGAGAATCCGCCCAGGACCACCGATGTGGTAAGTTCCTTGGCAAAGTGGGGATGTACGGATTTGCCCAGGTATCTGCTCTCCATCGTATCATTGTCGGCGATGGAGATCTCCGAAACTGTTTTTGCCCCCTCATCAACGGCAAAGAAGGCAGCGAGTGCATCCTCGCCCTGATCAGCTTGGAAGGCGACAACCTTGCCATCCTTGATGGTGAAGCGTGCGCCGACCACCTCGCGCCCGAGCACCTGGAAGGGCCTGGAGGCGATGAAGCTTCCCTCTGCAGATGCAGAATCAACGCTTGCATGAATGCTTTGCATCGGCAAGATGGGAACGAAGCTTCGATTATTGCTCAGCTTGGCTCTCCCTCCCGCCCAGAGGGTCTGTTTCGCTTGGTCGGCACTCAGTGACCAACCATCCCCCTCCAGGACCAGCTTGCTTTCCCCCAGTGCGTTGAGCCGCTGCTTGCGATACTCAAGCATCATTCCCTGTTCTTCCCAGAATGAGGAAGCCCAGTCGTTCTCCAGGCGGTACAGGGCACTGAACAGGTTCCACATCTCCTCATCGCTTGCATGTTTTCCCAGAAGCTGTGCTGCCCAGTTGTATCCGGGGTAGGGGATGTTGGCCCAGGGTACCGCTATGCGGCGGTCCAGGAACACGGGTTCACTGAGCATGCCGAACTGGGAGAGAACGGTCACTTCATCCTTTGCCTGATTCAGATCGAAGTCACTGAGATAGGGCTTGCTGTCCAGGTCGATGAGGTGGCACATCACCACCATGCGTACCGGGGGACGGAAGATTTCTTTCTCTGCCGGGTCTATGGGATAGGCCTGTACGACCTTACCATGGTTGATCTCCACGATCATGACGGTCTGCCGGGTGGTAAGCGTTGCTTCCTTGGCCAGCAGGCGGGCGAACTGTATGGTGCTCGACTCGGTATTGATGGAGAGCGTGTCTCCCTCCATCAGCTTGAGTTGCGCAGAAATGACAAGACGTGCATACCGTCTCAATAGGTTTTCCATGAGGCCTCCGTTGAACGAGCATACTATAGCAGATTTATGGGTGAAGCGACACCCTGTCAATGGGAAAACGGTGGTCCGGGTATACTGAAAATCATAGACAAAATTGATATCCCATGAACAAAATTAACGGTTTCTTGAGGATGAGCAATGGACATCGCTTGGACGGGCCACCTATACTATAGCCACTTCAGAATGGTTTCGAGGTGATATGGGAGCAAGCAAAGCATATGTGAATCGTGAATTGCGATGGCTGAGTTTCAACGAACGGGTGCTCATGGCCTCAGAGAATGAGTCGATCCCGCTGATGGAGAGGCTGAAGTTTGTGGGAATCTTCTCATCGAATCTGGACGAATTCTATGCTGTTCGTGTGGGGTCGATACACCGTGCCCTCATCGATCCGGAACATCACCCCTTGAAGGGAAGCGGGAACCTGAAGACACTGCTCAAGGAGATCTTGCATGAGGTGAAACGTCTGAATGCCCGGACTGACGCAGTTACAGAACATCTGTTTGAGGAGCTGCGCAAGCATCGCATCTGCATGGTTGACGAGCAGACGCTCTCCGATCGCCAGCGTGAGTTTCTTGACAGCTTTGCGGCACAGAAACTCAGGCGCAATCTCTTCCCCATCCTGCTCGATCCCAATCTTGCATTTCCCTACCTCAAGCATGTGACGCTCTACCTTGCCGTACACATGTACCACAGCACCCAGCCTTCCGATTTCCGGTATGCCTTGGTTGAAGTGCCCAACACCATGGATCGGTATGTCGAATTGCCTTCCCGCGGGGGCTGGCACCACATCATCAATCTTGAGGATGTCATCCGTCTCAAGCTCAATGAGATCTTCAAGGCGCTTCCGTATGATCGGTATGATGCCTACACCATCAAGATAACCCGTGACGGCGAATATGACCTGACCGATGAGATAACCCGAAGCCTCTATGAGAAGCTCTCCACCTCAATCAAGCAACGCAGCCAGGGGGACCCTGTCCGCTTTGTCTATGACCGTGACATGCCCAAGCACATGCTCAATTACCTCATGGAGAAAGCTCAGCTGAAGGAGTGCAGGATCATCATAGCAGGGGGAAGGTATCACAACGCGCGTGACTTGCTGCGCTTTCCGAAGATTGAGATTCCCGCTCTCTATTTTGAGGAGCAGCGGCCTTTGAAGCACCACACACTGTCCGACCAGTTCAGTTTGCTCGACCAGATAGAGAAGCGGGACCATCTGGTCACCTTGCCCTATCACCGGTACGACACGGTGATAGACCTGCTGCGCGAGGCCGCCTTGGACAGGCAGGTCACCTCCATCAAAATGACCCTCTACCGGGTGCCGGAGAATTCAAGCGTGATCAACGCCCTGCGCAATGCAGCACGAAACGGCAAGGAAGTGACACTCTATCTTGAGCTTCAGGCACGCTTTGATGAGGAGATCAACATGCAGTGGACGGAAATCCTCACCCGTGAACGGCATATCAACCTCATCAGTGGGGTGGAGGGGATGAAGGTGCACAGCAAGCTCGCCCTCATCACCCGCACCGTCGGTAAGAAACTGAAACGTGTTGCACTGGTGGGGACAGGCAACTTCAACGAGAATACGGCCAGTCAGTACAGCGACCACATCCTGCTTACCGCCAACCCCAAGCTGACAGGTGAAATCGATCAGCTCTTCCTGCTTCTGGAGCGTGGGTTCGCCGATGTGAAGTTCAAGCACCTGATCGTCAGCCCGTTCCACACCCGCAAGCGGTTCATCTTCCTGATCAAGGCGGAGATGGAGCAAGCGCTTGCCGGCAAGGAGTCTGGGATTGTGCTCAAGCTCAACAATCTGGTTGACCAGCAGATGATCAAGCATCTGGTGAAGGCAGAGGCCAGTGGGGTTCCCATCACCCTGATGATCAGGGGGATCTGTTCGCTTGCCCTGCACAAGGACCAGAAGAATCTCAGGGGAAAGGCCCTCATTGACCGGTACCTTGAGCATACCCGTGTCGTGAAGTTCCACAATGGCGGCAAGCCGTTGTACTTCCTCGGTTCCGCCGACTGGATGGAACGGAATCTCGATACCCGCATCGAGGTGATGGTTCCCGTCTACAGCAAGGAAATCCAGGAGGAGCTTGAGGTGTTTCTCACGATGCACTGGGAGGACACCTACTCTTCCTTCAGTCTGGAGCAAGGTTCCTACAACCAGCGGTTGCAGACAGGGATTTCAGGTGAGAAACGGGCCCAACAGGATCTGTATCGCTATTATCAGAGTTTGCTGGAGGTTGAATCATGAGAAGTGATGCAGGTATTACCCTTCTTCTGCGCACTGGTGTGGATGGCCTGGCATGGGAGACTGCCTTCGAACCGTTCCGCTTTATGTGGGGTGAGACAGAACCCTTGTATCGAGGCACCCTGCTTCAGGAGAATAGGGCGATTGCCGATGTGCTGTTCCATCCCGTGGAGAAGCGCATGGAGCTATATCCGTTGGAAGGTCAGTTGCAACTCTGTTTGGATTTGCTTGCTCTCCCATCCTTCCAAGCGCTTGCAAGCAACCCTGTCTCCACGTACGCAACAAACCAGATACGGAAGATGGAATCACTCATTCATCAGCTTGACCACTATGAGGCCATGCATGATTTCCGCGTTGCCTTGCGCAAGCTGCGCACCATACTGCCTCATCTGCTTTCCTCCTGTTCCGACTCCCAACAGGAAAAGCTTTCGAAGCGGGTGAAAAAGATTGCCCGCCTCACCGGCAAGATACGGGATACGGAGGTGCAACAGCAGCTTCTGGCCTCCTACGGGGTGGTTGTTCACTCCTCTGGGGCGCGCCAGGATATGAGGAAGCATACTCTGTACGCTTTGCTGGACAGCACGGTGCTTGCCGACATGCAACATGCTGTTGATGTCTCGCTCTACCATTGTGCCTCCCTCGATCCTGCAAGAATGGCGGCCAAACGGTACGGGTCCCTGGTAAAGGCTGTGCATGCAGTACGTTCTGCACGCGACATCAAGGCGATGCATCGGGTACGCAAGAGTGTCAAGGCTCTGCGGTATGTGAGGGAACTTGCCCAGATCGAGCAGGATCCCCAGCTTGTTGCCTTGCAGGATTGCTTGGGCTCCTGGCACGATATGATCATGGTGCAAGACCAACTGCAATCGCAAAAGAAGCTCAGCTTGGATGAGAAACATGCGCTGGTTGCCTTGCAGCGGGATATCGATGAGCGGCTTGCAGAGTATCGTGCGCTTACCACCCCCTTCTGGGAGGAGCGCTTATGAAAGTTGTTTCCCTGTACAGCCCCAAGGGTGGGGTAGGCAAGAGTACCCTGAGTGTGCAATTGGCTTTTCTGGGTGCCCAGAAGGGGTATCGCACGTTGCTTGTGGACCTTGATTCTCTTGGCTCGAGCTCCCATTGCCTGCATGTGAAAGCCCGCAAGGATCATGATGCGAGTGTCCTGCTGGAAGGGGGGAAGCAACTGCTTGCATCCATCCAGCCTACCGATGTGCCGCTGTTGCATGTATTGCCTTCATCTTCGGACTATTTCGCCTTGTCTGCCTTGATGGCAGGGAAAAAGCATCCGAAACACCGGCTTGAGAGAAGCTTCTCCAGTCTTGAGGATTCCTATGACCTGGTGGTGCTGGACGGTTCGACTGCACTGGATGTGCTTGCCGAGAATCTGCTCAATGTATCAACACTGGTGATAATTCCGGTGATTCCCACGCCTCTTTCGGTGCGTGCACTTGAGCAGGTGCTCGCACTGATGATTGCAAAGGGGGCTTCGCAAGAGAAAATCCACCCCTGCGTGTCGCTCATTGACCGGAGAAAACGGATCCAGGTGCAGGTTGCTGAAAGCCTGCATGCCATGGACGGGGTGTTTCGGACGGAAATACCAAGTACGGCGGATTTGGAAAAGGTTGCACAGCTTCAGGAGCCGGTGTTTCTCTTCCACCCGAACGGTCGGGGTGCAAAAGCCTGCAGGGAGTTGTTTGATGAGGTGCTTGTGCTGTTGGATGCAGAGGGGGAAAGACCTTCTGGCGAACACGAGACGAACGAGGAGAACCTATGAGCAAACTGATTGGCATCCTTACCTCCGGTGGTGATACCCCGGGTTTGAACTCAGCAATTCGTGCAGTGGGGAAAACACTGCTTCATGAGGGCGGATACACCCTTATCGGCTTTCTGGATGGATATCGCGGGCTGATGGAGAATCGCTTCGTCGAGCTCAATGACAGCTATCTCAGCGGCATCATCACCCGAGGCGGCACCATCCTGGGTTCGAGCCGTGACAAGCCGCACAAGATGCCGGTGGGTGGGAAGATCATGGATATGACCGATGTCATCGTGCAGAACTATCATGACAACCATCTCAGCGGTCTTGTCTGTCTTGGGGGAGGGGGAACCCAGAAGAACTCCTACCGACTGGCGAGTGCCGGGCTGAATGTGATGACCTTGCCCAAGACCATCGACAACGATGTGATGCACACTGATGTCTCTTTTGGCTATGACACCGCCATGATGATTGCAACCGAGGCTGTAGACCGTCTGCACAGCACCGCCCACAGTCATCACCGGATCATCATTCTGGAGACCATGGGGCATAAGGTGGGATGGCTGGCACTTGGCAGTGGTCTGGCCGGAGGTGCCGATGTCATCCTGCTTCCGGAAATCCCCTATGATGAGCAGGTGGTGGCTGATGCAATCTTGCGCAGAAGCCGTGAAGGAAAGAAGTTCAGCATTGTGGTGGTGGCCGAAGGTGCCATCTCAAAGCGGATGGCTGCGATCAGGCAGGAAGAGAAGGATGGCGAGGAAAAGGTTGAGGCAATGCTGAAGACACGCACCGGCGAGTTGGCTGCCAATCTGGAGAAGCTCACAGGACGGGAGACCAGGGTCACCATCCTGGGTTACTTGCAACGGGGTGGAACGCCCACTCCCTATGACAGGTTGCTGTCCACAGCGCTGGGAAGCCGGTGTGCGTTGGAGATCATGGCTGAGAACTGGGGCCATATGATGGCATACCAGAAAAACACCATTGTTCCGGTACCCTTGAAGAAAGTGGCAGGTCCTGTCAAATATATTCCGGAAAACCACTATCTTGTGGAGTGCGCCAGGCACATGGGTGTTTGCTTGGGTTCCTGACCAAAAAGCGAAAAATGGGAGCTGCTGCAAACCAGGGCAACAGCTCCCCATTGATATTCTGATGTAGATTTGGAATCAATCGAAAGACACAAAAAACCCACACGCAATTGTGTGGGTTTATAAGTTCTTGCAATGTAAGAGGTTCTTTCTAGAGCGCCCTACGGGAGTCGAACCCGCTTCTTCAGCTTGGAAGGCTGAGGTAATACCATTATACGAAAGGCGCGTGTGATGTACTTTATATAATTCATTCTCAAATCTTCGTCAAGTACCTCCAGTTGACAGGGATGGCAAAACACTGCTACAAGTAGCCTATACAAACGTGTAAAAGTTACGAAGCGAGGATATCAGCGTGGGACAGCGTGGAGAAGTGTATTCATCAAGGCTTGTCAAGAATGACAGGACCTATTTCTTTAATGTAAAAGAGAACATCTATGGCGACATGTTTCTGAACATGGTCGAAAGCAAAGGTACTCCTGAATCAGAACGATTCATCAGACAATCCATCATTGTCTATCAGGAAGACCTTGGAGAATTTCTGAAAGAGTTGCAGAAATCCTTGGATTTCATCAAGCAGAATACCAAACAGCAATAACAGAACAGGGCAGCCGGAAGGCTGCCCCAATCATTGGGGGCGGGAAACCTATGGAAGCGCTTTCTGAAAAAGACATCGTGGCCTTGTCATCCTTGCAGGCAGAAGAAGCCTGTGCGTTGGTACAACGGGTATTTGACGCGACAATCGCCGCTACGTATCAGAAACAAGGACGAGAGCACTTCCACAGCTTTGTCGATCCCATTGCATTTGCAAGCCGCCTGGCAACACCCGCTCACTTCGCCCTAGGCGCATACAGTGAGGGGCTTCTCATCGGCATGATCGAGGTTCGCGATCTCTCCCACATCTGCCTCTTGTTCACCGACCTGGCCTGGCAAGGAAAAGGGGTGGGCTCGCTTTTGGTGCAAAAAGCCCAAGAGCGGTGTGCAGACAGTTCCTGGATGGATGTGAATGCAGCACCGAATGCTGTGTCTTTCTACCAGAAAATGGGCTTTGTCCCGACTTCAGAAGAACAGGAAACAGACGGTATCAGGTTTGTCCCTATGAGAAAGAGCCTGTCAGAATAACAGTTGCTGTTCGGCATGCTCCTGCTTGGCCGGAATCTCAATATGAAACGAGCGGCGGTGGATCGGGGACAGACCGTACAGAAGGCATGCTTTTCTATGCTCCTCGGTAGGATACCCCTTGTGCTTTGCAAACTGGTAGAGCGGCCACCTTTTGTCACAGAGCACCATATACCGGTCACGCTGGTTTTTTGCCAGGATGGAAGCAGCCATGATCTGGGGGATGGTGGCATCACCCTTGACAATGGTCTTGGTGGCACAGTCAAGATCCGGTCTCTGGTTTCCGTCTACCAAGGCAAGGGAGACGGGAACATCCTTCTTGATCTTCAGGTAACTGCGCTTCATCGCCAGCAGACTGGCGCCGAGGATATTGTAGCGATCGATCTCCTGGGCACTGGCAGAAGCAACAGCCCAATAGAGCGCTTCGGCCTTGATCACCTCTTCAGCATACAGACGCTGTTTCTCGGTGAGCTGTTTGGAATCACCAAGAATGGAAAGAGGGAAGTTGGGGCCCAGAACCACTGCCGCAGCAACCACCGGCCCGGCCAGCGGCCCACGTCCCGCCTCGTCGATGCCACAGATAAGGCCTGGTGTCTCAAAGGCAAACAACTCACGCTCCATCCAAACTTCCTCCTACTTTTTTCCCGGGCAAACCTATGCTATAATTCACCGAATACTGCGTCAAGCGAAAAGAAGGTATATCTTGTTTCTGAAGAGTCTGGAAATATACGGATTCAAGTCCTTTGCCGATAAAGTGAACTTGGAATTTGCCGATGGGATAACCAGTCTGCTTGGTCCCAATGGGTGTGGAAAAAGCAACATTGTGGACGCCATCAAGTGGGTATTGGGAGAACAATCGACCAAGACACTGCGCGCCGGGCGCATGGAAGACGTCATTTTCAACGGTACCGACTCCCGCAAGCCCTTGCAGGTTGCCGAAGTCACCTTGGTCATCTCCAACGAGGAGCGCCATCTTCCCACCGACGATGCCGAGGTGGAAATCAAGCGAAGAATCTTCCGCAGCGGTGAAAGTGAATACTACCTGAACCGCAATCGTGTACTGCTCAAAAACATTCGGGAACTCTTCTTTGACACCGGAGTAGGGAAAAGTGCCTATTCCATTCTGGAACAGGGAAAGATTGACCAGATCCTCAGCTCCAAACCCGAGGACAGAAGGTACATCTTCGAGGAAGCGGCGGGAATCTCCCGCTTCAAGATCCAGAGCCAGGAAGCTGAGCGCAAGCTGGTCAAGACCGACGAAAACATCCTGCAGGTGGAGACCATCCTCAAGGAAGTCAAGCGGACCTACGAGACAAAGAAGAACCAAGCCGCAAAAGCCATCTCCTATCGCGATCTCAAGCGGGAGCAGTTTTCCCTGGAAGTTGACGTACAGCTTTCCACACTCAAATCCTATCTTTTGCTCCGCGAAAATAAGATTGAGCTCAAACAGCGGTGCGAGCGGGAGTTTGAGGCGAAGAAGGGGAATCTGACCGATAGGGACCAGGAGATCGAGCAGCTGCAGGAACGCCTCCGATCCTTGGGCTCGGAGCGCATCTCCATCCAGACGGAACTGCAGCGCCTCGACGAGTCGACCAAGGGCAAGGCTGACAAGCTCGACCTGCTCACCCAGCGATTCCGGGATTTCCTTCTGCAAAAGGACCAGGCAGCCCAACGGGCACAGGTCCTTTTGGAACACATTGAGCGGGACACAGCAGAAATTGACCAGAAGCTGAATGAGACAGCCGATATCGATGAATCGATCGAGGCCCTTGAAGCGGAGATGCGGGCCAACCAGGCCTCAGTGGAAAAAACCCGCTTCCTCATCAACAGCCAGAATCAGGAAATTGCCGGCTTGGAGTCGGAGAACCTTGCCAGCGAACAAAAGAGTGACCAGCTCTCGGAGCGCATCAAGCAGCTGACTGACGTCATCGTGGTTGAGCTTGAGCAAAAACTGAAGGAGAGCGGCTACAATCTGGAGCTGAAGAACGAGGCTCGCCTCTCCCTGCAGCAGAGCTTGGATCACCTGAAGTCCACCGTTGGGCAACAACAAGCTTTCCTGGAGAAGTTGAAACACAGCCAACTCTCCTTTGAGGATCTGCTCTCTGCTCAGATGCAGTTCCAAACAGGCCTGCTTGCCAGCCTAGAGCACATACAAGCCCTGTTCGCTTCCTATGAGCAGATGCAGCCGACGTTCATCGACGAGCTGATAGCCGAAGAGGGCACAATAGCCGAGAAGCATCGCCTTGATGACCAGATGGCAAAACTTCGCCATTCGGTGCAGACAAACCGTGACCGCATCGTCTATCTGCGTGAGGAAAACAACCGCCTGGCCTTGGAGCTGGACCGATACCTGGAGACGATCAGCGACCAGAAGGTAGCCCTGAACCAGTTGCAGTTGCAGAAGCAGGCAGCAAAAGAGTGGGTCAACAAGCTGCAGCGTTCGGTGACCGAGCAACAGTACCAGTACAAGGATGCACTGAAGCTCAGTGAGACAGCCCAGGAACGCATCTACGAAACACAGGAAGACATCCGAAGCGTAGAAGGCGAGGTACGGGAAATCAGGCAACGGATTGCCACCCTCAATGAGGATCTGAAAGCCCTGATTGCGGTTATCGATGAGCAGAGCCAGGAGATTCGTTCCAAGCAGGAACAGAAAAACTCCGACTACGAGTTGCTGCAGAACCTCCGTTCGGAAAAAGAGAAGCTCGAACTGCAGATAGAGCAGCTTGCAAGCAACATCGCCATGCTTTACACCAACTTCTTCGACAGCTACGGAAAGAGCCTGAAGGAGTTCGAGTCGAGACTTGGTGAGGAGATCGTCGATATCCCCGTACTGAAAACCCGTCTTGAGGAAGTCAGGAGAAAGATTGACGGCATGGGCTACATCAACCAGATGGCTGAAGAGGAGTTCGGGGAGGTGAAGGAGCAGTATGACTTCCTCTCCAAGCAGCTCGACGACCTCTACAAGGCGAAGAACGATCTTGATGCAGTGGTGCAGGAGATCAAGAAGCGCAGCGAAGAGATGTTCCTCACTTCCTACAAGCAGATTTCCCAGAACTTTCAGGAGATGTTCCGCCGACTGTTCGGAGGAGGCAGGGCAGAGCTCTCCTTGGTCGATCCCGAGCAGGTCCTGGAAAGCGGCATCGATATTCTGGCCCAACCACCGGGCAAGAAGCTTACCCATCTCTCCCTGCTCAGCGGTGGGGAACGGTCGATGACGGCAGTAGCTCTCCTGTTTGCCACCTACCTGGTCAAACCCTCTCCCTTCTGCATCCTCGACGAGATTGATGCAGCCCTTGATGACCGCAACATCGGCTACTTCCTCTCCGTCCTGGACGAGTTTGCTGCAAAGAGCCAGTTCATCATCATCACCCACAACAAGCATACCGTCATGGGAAGCCAGACCCTGCTTGGCGTGACGCAGATGGAGGCAGGTGTCTCTACGATGGTCAGTTATCGCATCGGCAGGATGGAAGGGGAGTCGGTGATCCTCAACGATGAGGAGAAAGAAGTCGTCTTTGACGAGCAAGGAACGGCAAATGCCACGCCTTGACAGAAAAGACGGCTGTACGGTATAAGATGTAACTTGAGCGAAATCCACAATAGAGTAAGGTAATGTTTGATTCAATAAGCGATAAGTTCTCCGGCATCATGCGAACACTGGCCGGCAAGTCCAAAATAACCGAGAAGAATATCCAGGATGCCGTTGAGGAAATCAAGGTGGCATTGCTGGATGCCGACGTAAACCTTCGGGTGGTACGGCGCTTCATCAACGGCACCATGGAAGAAGCAATGGGGGAAAAAGTCCTCAAGGCAGTCGATCCTGGTCAGCAGTTTGTGAAGATTGTCTACGACCGCATGGTTGCACTGCTCGGGGACGAAGAGAACCAGAAGCTTTTGCTCAAGGGTCCCGACACCACCTCCGTCATCCTGATGATGGGCCTGCAAGGTTCTGGCAAGACCACCACAAGCGCCAAGCTCGCCGCCCGACTGAAGAAAGAGGGACGGCGACCCATGCTGGTAGCCGCGGACTTGGTACGCCCTGCAGCTGTCTTGCAGCTGAAGGTGCTTGGCGAGGCCGTTGGCGTTCCTGTCTTCAGCATCGAGGGTGAGAAAGATCCGGTCAAAGTGGCCAAGAGTGCGCTTGCCCAGGCAAAGAAAGAGCAGTATGACATCCTGATCGTCGATACCAGCGGACGCATGCACCTTGATGAGACCCTGATGGGTGAGATCCAACGTGTCCGTGATGCGATAAGGCCGGATGAGACGCTGTTTGTCGCCGACTCCATGACCGGCCAGAATGCTGTTGCCATAGCCCAGGAGTTTGAGCAGAAGGTAGGCATTTCCGGCGTTGTCCTCTCCAAGTTTGACTCCGATACCCGCGGTGGTGCCGCCCTTTCCCTCAGGAGTGTGGTTGGCAAGCCGATCAAGTTCATTGGTGTCGGTGAGAAAACCGAGGATCTGGAACCTTTCTATCCTGAACGCATAGCCAGCCGAATCCTTGGCATGGGCGATATCGTCAGCTTGGTTGAGAAGGCTCAGAGCGCCATCGATGAGAAGGATGCCTTGCGCATGCAGGAGAAGATGGCAAAGAACACCTTCGACTTGCAGGACTATCTTGACCAGTTGAACAACATGGACAAAATGGGCTCGATGGAACAGCTTCTGGAGATGCTCCCCGGAGCAAAAGGCCAGATCAGCGAAGAAGACATCGACAAGGCGGAAATTCGCAGGGAGAAAGCAATTATTCTTTCCATGACCTATGCGGAACGGGCAAATTACCATATAATGGGTCCGACTAGACGCAAGCGGGTTGCAAACGGAAGCGGAACTACCGTCTCTGATGTGAATCGCCTGCTGAAAAAGTTTGAGAAAATGCGACTTACGATGAAGAAGTTGGCAAAAAATAAAAAATACCAGGCTGCAATGCTGAAACAGATGGGTATGTAGAGTTGAATTCGTAGGAGGAAT
>RZYT01000162.1 GCA_009930195.1 Spirochaetia bacterium
GTCAAGTTCGCCGATGCCGACCTGATCGGGCTTCCGATCCGCATCACCTTGGGCAACCGTTCCCTGAAGGAGGGAAAGGTCGAGGTGAAGCTCAGAAGGAATCTTGAGGATACCTTCAGCTTTGAACTTGCTTCCGTGGTGGAAGAGACCAAAGCCCTGATCGCCCGCCTTGAGCAGGAGCTTGAGGAAGCTGTGGTGGAAACTGAGTGGAAGAAGGCATAAGAGCAACATATCCAGTGAAAAACCTTCGTCTTCGGGCGAAGGTTTTCTTTTTGCCCTCCCCACTCTCTTGGCAACCCAAAAGACAGGACCTACACTGCACTCAGGAGGCTGATCATGAGAAAGCTCACTGCCCTGCTGGTTCTTCTGGTGCTTCTCTCCTTCCCTCTCTACTCCTCTGCTGAACATTTGTTTCGAGCCGCCTCGTACGGCAATCCGACGGATGTCACCTTTGCAGCCATGAGTGCAGGCAACTTGTTTGCTGAGGAAGATGATGGTTGGAATGCATTCTTCTATGCGGCAACCAACAATGGCGATACTGAAGTCCTGCAACTTCTGATCGACAACGGCTTTTCGGTCAACGATACCGACGCAGAGGGAAGAACCCCCTTGATGTGCAGCGCTGAATTCAACAAGGAGAGCAAGGTCACCGCCTATCTTCTGGGCAAGGGTGCGGATGTGCATGCACGTACCATCCAAAGCGAATCGGCTCTGCACAGAAGTTGCATCAACAAGGCAAACAAGGCCGTGGTGGAGCTGTTGCTGCAAGCAGGGGCCTCTGCCAAGCAGACAAATCTCTACGGACAGACAGCTCTGCATTTTGCCGCATACGGCAACAACGACAGCGAGATCCTCACGATGCTGATCAATGCCGGTGCCCCGATAGACCTGAAGGACCTGAACGGGAAGACCGCCCTGATGTACTTGCTGGACAAACGACCGGAAGCAGAGGCGGTAGCCACCCTGCTCTCCTATGGGGCAAACCCCAATCTTGCGGACAATGAGGGACAGACAGCCCTGATGTACGCGATTACCAGCGGATCCGGTGCTGATGTCATCAAACTCTTGCTCAATCATACGACAAACCTGGAAGCACGCAACAATGCTGGTGTCACAGCATTGATGCATGCATGTGCCTTCAATCAGGATCTTGAGGTTCTTGATGCCTTGCTCAGTGCAGGAGCAATGGTCAACACCGACTCGAACATCGGGCTGACGCCCTTGGCCTTTGCCGCTTGGTACAATCCCAGCACGGCCATCATCCTTCATCTGCTTTCTCATGGGGCAAGTGTGTACAGCAGGGATGACAAGGGTCAAACCCCGCTCATGTATGCGGCAGCGGCAAATCCCAATCCGGATGTGGTGAAGGTGCTCCTTGATGCCGGCGCAAGCCCTGACCTGAAAAGTTATGAGGGATTCACCGCACGAGAGTATGCACAGATGAATCCCAACAAGGACAAGGTCTTATCGCTACTCAAGTGAAAGGCTTGCAACCCACTCTGTGTTGAAATCATTCTTGTCAGGAAGCATGCTCCAAAGTTGATTCAAATCAATTACTCTTTTCTTCTTCGATGCTACAGTACTTCTGTACCAAAGGAAAAGAAGGAGAATTCATTATGTCAAATACTGCAACTTTCGCTGGAGTCAAGAAGCAATATCTCAAGGTATTGAAGCAATATGTTCCTATCGTTGACCGGGTTCACGGATCGAATCACCCCGAGTTTCATGATGTCCGCAAGACGTTTGAAGCGATGGTTCAAAAGATTGAGCAAGCAGGAGCAAAGCACCCTGCATTACAGCAAGAGTTCACTCAACTGAGAACCATCACCGACACATACCGCATTCCTGAGGATGTCTGTGAATCCTATGAAGCGGTGTATCACATGTTGGCTGAACTCGATGAAGCCTATCACCAGAACGAGTAGGTCACAAGGAGCAAGGGATGCAGAAATTTATTTTAGGCAAAAAGAACTTCATAACGGTGGCAAGCGCCGCACTGATCATCATCGGGTTTACCAGTGAGCTGGCGTTTCACCAAGAGCAGGTGGCCGTGTGGTCACTTATTCTTGCATCGGTGCTAGGAGTAGCTCCGATTGCCATTCAAGCGTTTCAAGCACTGAAGGTTAAGGTTGTCAGCATCGATGTGTTGGTCACTTTGGCGGTCATTGGGGCCTTTTTCATCAGAAACTTTGAGGAATCAGCAATCGTCACGTTCCTATTTCTGTTTGGAGCGTATCTTGAGCAGCGTACGCTGCAAAAGACCCGCTCTGCTATCAAGGAATTGACGGAAATGGCACCTGAGAGTGCCTTGAAGCAGACCGAGAACGGTGATTTCGAGGAGGTGGATGTTGACGATGTCGATGTCGGAGACACCCTTCTTGTCAAAACCGGGGCCAAGGTTCCCGTTGACGGAACTGTTTTGGCTGGTGAAGGCTACATCAACGAAGCGAGTATCACCGGTGAAGCGGTGCCCGTCGGAAAAAAGAAGGGCTCGCAGGTGTTTGCCGGAACCATATTGGAAAACGGTACGATGCACATTGTTGCAGACCGGGTAGGAGAAGATACCACCTTTGGAAGGATCATCGAGTTGGTTGAGGAAGCCCAGGACTCTAAGTCCGAGGCTGAGCGGTTCATCGACCGATTCTCAAAGTATTACACACCCGCAGTATTGGTTCTATCCGTTCTTGTCTGGTTGTTCTCCCGGAACATTGAACTTGCCATCACGATTCTTGTACTTGGCTGTCCAGGCGCCTTGGTAATCGGAGTACCTGTCTCAAATGTCGCAGGCATCGGCAACGGTGCACGTCACGGAGTGCTGCTCAAGGGCAGTGAGGTCATCCACGATTTCAGCAGGGTCGATACCATCGTCTTTGACAAGACAGGGACGCTGACGGTGGGTAATCCCACTGTTGCAGATACACAGTATTATGTCTCCGATATCCAGAAAACCCTGGGGTATCTGTCCAGCATCGAACAGGAGTCGGACCATCCCCTGGCAAAAGCAATTGTCCAACACCTCGGTCCTGTCGATACCTATCCTATTCACAAGACTGATGTCGTTGCAGGCGGGGGAATCGTTGCTGAGGTGGATGGCCATCGGGTTGCTGTCGGTAATGTAAGCCTGATGGAACAAGAGAAGGTGGTCTTCTCCGAGCAAGCCCACAAAGACCTTGCACGATATGAAGCGAGTGGAAACTCTCTTGTGTTGACCGCTGTAGACGGTGAGCTTCAGATATTGATCGGGGTACGAGACCAAATACGAGAGGGTGTGAAGAGACATCTGCACAAGCTGAAGAAGTTGGGTGTCAGACACTTGATAGTCCTCTCTGGAGACAATCAAGGGACGGTGGACTTGGTGTCAGAGCAGCTGGGTTTGACGGAGGCTCATGGACACATGTTGCCTGAAGACAAGGCTTCCTACATCAAGAAGCTGCAGGCAGAAGGCCGAACGGTAGCCTTTGTTGGTGATGGGGTGAACGACAGTCCCTCACTTGCCTTGGCCCAGATCGGCATCGCAATGGGCAGCGGTACCGATGTTGCCATCGAAACGTCCGATGTCGTGCTGATGAATTCAGACTTCAGCCGCTTACCCCATGCCCTGGGATTGGCAAAGGCGACAGCGAGCAACATGCGTCAGAATATCGCAATTGCAGTAGGAGTGGTGCTGGTCCTCTTGGCAAGTGTGTTTTTCAGTGAGTGGATGAATATGTCCATCGGCATGCTGGTCCACGAAGCGAGTATTCTGGTCGTGATTCTCAATGGGATGCGGCTGTTGCGCTACCGTTTGAGAAAAGAACGTTGAAAATTGATTCAAATCAATTACATCGTAAGAGAACCTTGGTATGCTATCCATACCAGACGATATAAGGAGTGATACCCATGAAAAAAATAACCATCCAATTGGAAGCCCTGACCTGCCCGTCTTGCATGCAAAAGATTGAGAACGCAACCAAAACCTTGCAGGGTGTGCAAAAAGAGAGTGTGAAAGTGCTGTTCAACTCCAGTAAAGTCAAACTTGATTTCGATGATTCTGCCATCACTGCAGAAGCCATAGCACAGGCCATCACTACCTTGGGCTATGAGGTGAAGAAGTCCCAAGTCAAGGAAATCTGAGTGTCTCCAAGGCAAAGGGACTCAGGTGCTGCACACTCTCTCGCTTTTGCCGGTAGTCATTGTTGCTGCCGGCTCGAGCGCTGAACGGAAAAACCCGATCCCTTTCACGTCAATGGTTGGCAATCTACCGGTTGCTGATATTCGTTCTCCAGACTGTTCGTAAGGAGAGGGAGACCTCCGGACCACTAAGCCCATACTTGTCGATGCCCATCGTCTCCTCATGGCCGGCAAACCGCCATCCCCCGCGCAGTACCAAACGCATGCAGGTGGTGATGTTCAGCTCCACCCCAGCAGATAGTGATGCAAAGGTGGAACGGCTGGCCGAAACTACATCATAGCCTTCATTCCCGTCGATATCCTTGAGATGCCCCACCGATACTCCTCCAACTGCCAGGCGCATAATGGGGTGAATCATCTTGTCGGACACAAAAGTGAAGAGCAGTTCCATTCCCGACATCAGTGCAAACGCAGCCTCCGTATTCACAATCGGCACTCCCAGGTTGGCATGAGCGAAACTCGACAAGAGATTGACGGCGACGAACGCTCCAAGGGAGAACCAAGGAGCGAGTTCAAACCCATACGAAAGTTCAACCAATGCAGGATTCTCTTCCTGGATGAAGGCTGCGCCCCCTCCCACATGCAGGTAGCTCACGAAAGAGAAGGAGGATGCAGGAGCATCCACCCCAGGTTGTGATGCGAATGCGAAACTTCCGCTGCACACAAGAACCAGAACCAACAAACAAATTTTCAATGCTTTACCCATACCCAAACTACTTCCTTAGAGAAAATTTTCAGAAACCAACGTATCAAGCATGCCCTATTTGTAGGGTTCTCCTGTCTTCACACTACCCTCCTCACACTTGATGATTGAAAGGATAGGAACTATGGAAAGACCAAACTATCGAACGAGTGTATGAGAATGCGTGTAGAGAGCTACGTAGTTAGTTGTAGTTGGGTGAATCTGCAATGCTATGCCAATGTAAGCGATTACCAGTTCCTTTTGGCTCTCCTTTGCATTCTGCAAATAGATAAAGATTTCT
>RZYT01000163.1 GCA_009930195.1 Spirochaetia bacterium
GGTTGGTGCATTTGCCCAGGGCAAGACTGCATTCCTGCATCAGGGCAACTGGGTAGATCCCAACCTCAAGCAGCTTGGTGTCACCTTCAAGGTAGGCTATGCTCCCCATGCATTCCTCGACAAGGAACAGAAGGGTCTGTATCTCTTTGCTCCGAGCTGGTACTGCGTCAATGCAGAGAGCCCGAATGCAGAGGCTGCAAAGGCTTTCCTGACTGCAATGGCTACCACTGCCGATGGACATGACTACATGGTCAACCAGGCTGGTATGATTCCTGCCTTCAAGTCCGTCACTCTCCAGCCCGCTGGTCAGTTGAGCCAGGCCCTGATGGCCGCAAACGCCAAGGGTGGCAACTACGGGGTCTTCTTCGGAATGCTTCCTGACGGTGCCGGCCAGAACGTCTTCGGACCTATCTTCGATCTGTTCGCCCAGAACCAGAACAATCTGAATCAGTTCATCGCGGATATGAAGAAGGCAGTCGCCGATCTTCCCAACATGTAATAGCCTTGGTTCTTGCACAGGGGCTCGTCCTCTGTGCAGGGACCTCTGTTCGCTGTCCATATTGCCAGGGAGTATACAGAAATGAAACAGAGCCGTGCCGTCAATATTCTGTTCGTGGCGCCTTGTGTCTTCGCCTTTTTCATGATCATCGTCATTCCGTTCTTCTTCGGTCTCTACTACTCAGTCACCGATTGGAACGGTGTCAGCAACAATGTGTCGTTTGTCGGGTTGAAGAACTTCAGGAACCTGGCCAACTCGCCTGACTTTGTCTACTCCTTTCTCATTACGATCGGATACACGCTGATCAACATCGTTTTGATCAACGTCGTGAGTTTCATCCTCTCCTTGGTGGTCACCAGCAAGATCAAGCGGAGAAACTTCTATCGGGCTGGTTTTTTCGTTCCCTACCTGATCGGGGGAATCGTGTTGGGCTACATCTGGCAGTTCATTCTGAACAACATCCTGGTGAGCCTTGGTACCACCTACTCGATCCAATTCCTGGAAACATCCTTTCTCAGCCTTCCCCATACGGTCATCTGGACCATGGCTGTCGTCAACACCTGGCAGTATGCCGGGTATATCATGCTGATTTTCGTCGCCTCGATCCAAAGCATCCCTTCCTCCCTCATGGAAGCAGCGAATGTCGATGGGGCGCCTTACTTCTCCCGGGTCATCCATATCCTGTTGCCCATGATGGCGAATGCGTTCACCATCTCCCTGTTTCTGACCCTTACGACATCGTTCAAACAGTTTGACATGAACCTGACCCTCACCAACGGTGGTCCTGCAACCAGGTTCATGGACACTCCGGTCAAAGCCAGCCAGCTGTTGGCCATGAATATCTTCAATACCGCTACAGCCAACCGGATGGCTGAGGCCCAGGCAAAGGCAGTGGTGCTCTTCGTCGCACTGCTGGTGGTTTCGCTGATTCAGGTTTCCGTGAACAAGAAGAAAGAGGTGGAGATGTGAGTGATACCGTCAAATTGCGCAAAATCAACCGAATCCTGAAGCCTGAGATGGTGGTGTTGGAAATTCTGACGATCCTGCTCTTCATCCTGTTCATGTTCCCCTTCTTCATGGTGGTGCTGAACTCGGCGAAGACTTCCAGGGAGATCATTTTCAATGCAATCGCTGCTCCTGAATCCTGGAAACAACTGGGGACCAACGTCTCCCTGATCTTCAATAATCCGACCGTCGACTATCTGGGGGCCTTTGTTGACAGCATTCTCATAACTGTCTTCTCCCTCTTGGTGATTGCTGTCTGTTCCTCCATGGCCGCCTGGGTGTTGGTGCGAAACAAGACCTGGTGGTCGACCCTGCTGTTCATGGCGTTCGTATCCGCCATGGTCATCCCGTTCCAGGTGCTGATGTATCCTCTGGTCCGTTGGATGCGCATAAGCGGGAATTTCATCAATATCCGCCTGCTGGGGACCATCCCGGGTATCGTGTTTGCATACCTTGGTTTCGGAAGTCCGCTTTCCATCTTCATTTTCCATGGGTTCATCAAGAGCATTCCCTTGGAGATTGAGGAGTCGGCCACCATTGATGGGTGTCCGAGGGGCAAGATCTTCTTCAAGATCGTGTTCCCGCTCTTGCAGCCGATCATCGTGACGGTCCTGATTCTCAACGGGATCTGGATCTGGAACGACTACCTGTTGCCTTTGCTGGTCCTGGGCTCGAACGGTAGGGTGCAGACCATCCCGATTGCGGTTACCGCCTTTGCCGGAGCGTACCTCAAGCAATGGGACCTGATCCTTACGTCCACCCTGATCGCGATGCTTCCGATCATAGTTCTGTACATCTTTGCCCAACGATACATCATCAAGGGTATGGTTGAGGGTTCGATAAAATAGAGGAGAGAGAAGATATGAAAATTGTTCTGGTTGGTGCTGGGAGTATCCAGTTCGGCTACGGTACGCTCGGGGACATCTTCAACAGCACCCAGCTCAGGGGTTGTGAGATTACCCTGCTTGATATCAATGCCAAAGCCTTGGAAGTTGTGTTGAAGACCTCCAAGGAGTTCTTGCTGAAGCACAAGCTGAACTACACAGTGAATGCCACTACTGATAGAAGGGCTGCATTCCAAGGGGCGGACTTCATCATCTCTTCCATTGAGATCGGCAACAGGTTCCAGCTGTGGGATGAGGATTGGAAGATCCCGATGCAGTATGGGGTGCACCAGGTATATGGGGAGAACGGGGGGCCGGGTGGAGTGTTCCACTCGTTGCGCATCGGCAAGGTTGTCCTGGAAATCGTCAAGGATGCGATGGAGATTTGTCCGAATGCCTGGATTTTCAACTACTCAAACCCGATGACAGCCATCTGTACTACGGTAAAGCGTGCCTATCCTGAAGCCAAGTTCGTGGGCATGTGCCATGAGATCGGCTGGCTGGGACGTTGGTTGCCCCGCATGCTCAATCGCAAGCACGAGGACCTGCACTACAGGGCGGCTGGTTTGAATCATTTCAGTTGCATGATTTCGCTCACCGATCGCAAGAGTGGAATGGACCTCTACCCGGAGGTGCTCCAGAAGGCAGGAGCCTTTTTTGAACGGGAGCCCGGTTACAGTGACTTGTTCGATGAGTACCGCAGGACAGGGACGCTCAGTGCAGCTGAGAAGTTTGACAAGGGCGAAACGAACCTCAAGAGTGCCTATGAATGGACTGACCGCCGCTTGGTGCAGTTCATGCTGAAGAACTACCATCTTCTTCCCATCACCACTGACAGCCATTTCGGCGAGTATCTGGGCTGGGCCTGGGATGTGGTGGATCATCGCGGTATTCTCGACTTCTACGATGTGTACAAGATCATGCTCAGCCAGGAAGTTCCTCATGAGATCCGGCTTGAGACCAGTGAACGGGTGATTCCGATCATTGATGGCATCATCAGTGATGCAAACTTTGAGGAAGCAGCGGTGAATGTCCAGAACCTCGGGCTCATCGAGGACTTGCCGTCCTGGTTGGTGGTGGAAGTGCCGGCGATGATCAACAAGAATGGGGTGAACGGCATCAAGATGCCCGATCTTCCCAAGGGGTATCTGGGGTTGCTTCGCGGGTATACCAGTGTGTATGACCTGACTGCCGAGGCAATCATTCATGAGAAGAGGGAGTATGCCATCCAAGCGTTGTTGGCCAACCCTGTGGTCCATCAGGCTTCGCATCTGGAGGCGATGGTGGATAGGGTGATCAGCAAGCAGGAGAAGTGGTTGGGGTATCTGAAGTAAAAGCGACAGCGGATGGGGGTATACTTCCATCCGCTGAATTTTGTATGCTGGGGCGTATGGCAACCATCAAGGAAATTTCCCGCAAAGCAGGAGTGAGTCCCACTACCGTTGCGAACGTATTGTACGGTCGGACGGCCAAGGTGTCAGCCGAAACCCGAGAGAAGGTTCAGGCGATCATCGATGCGGATAACTATGCTCCCAACATGGGTGCCATGATGCTGCTGAAGAACAATTCACGAATCATCGGCGTCATCATGTTCACCGAACCGAGAAAGAATGAGACGGTTCTGGAAGATCCGTTCTCTTCGGCAATCCTGGGTGCCATGGAGCGGGAGATCCGTGAGAGCGGCTATTACATGATGCTGTACACCACCAGCGATGAGGCGGAGGTGGTTCGTCTTTCCAAGGCCTGGAAGATGGATGGGCTCATCCTTGTCTGGGTACCGGGAAACATCTGCAGGATCATCAACTCAAGCATTGATGTTCCCTGCGTCTACATTGATTGTTTCTTCGAAGACACCATCCACACCTACCACAATATCGGCCTGGAAGACAGGAAGGGTGGCTATGAGGTTACCAAGTACCTGCTTTCCATGGGGCACCGGGATATCCTCTTCCTCCCTTGCAATCCCATTTTCCCCGGTGGCGATTCCCAGCGGTTCGCCGGTTGTCAGGATGCGTTTGCAGAACAAGGCTTGGTGCTTGATGATGATGCAAGCAGGCCCTTGCCCTATGATAGGGCCAAACGGTTGAAGATCTATCTGGAGATAGCAAGGAAGAAGACCCACACGGCACTGGTGTTTTCTTCGGATTTCTATGCTTCCGAGGCGCTTACGTATCTGCAGGAGCATGGGGTCAGGATACCAGAGGACCTTTCCATCACCGGTTTTGACGACAACATCTTCTCTCGTCTGGTACAGCCACGTCTTACCACGGTCCATCAGGATTCAAGCAAGAAGGGCACCCTGGCAATACAGATGCTGCTCAAGCTCATTCACGATCAGCCTGTGGAACAGGTGAGGATCAATCTGCCGATACACCTGGAAGTGCGTGATTCGGTGCATAAGCTCTCCTGATAGAGAAAGGCTGCCGTTACGAGAACGACAGCCTCAATAAGTGCCCCTGGCGCGATTCGAACGCACGACCCCTTCCTTAGGAGGGAAGTGCTCTATCCAGCTGAGCTACAGGAGCAAGTGCATGCACGATACTATCGTAAAAAAAAATGGTATGCAAGGGGAGGGAGTCCAAAACTTCTTCCCCTTGATTGTGTTTCTTACTTCTTCAGCAGATCACGGATCTCCTTGAGCAGTACGATATCCTCAGGAACAACAGGAGCAGGAGGCGGCGTTGCTGCAGCTTTTGCCGCTTCCTCTGCCTTCTTCTTGGCATCCATGCGATCGCGCAGCTTGTTGATGGAACGCAC
>RZYT01000601.1 GCA_009930195.1 Spirochaetia bacterium
GGACAAGGTGAACGGGGGCAAGGCTGACTCATTGAACCTTGGCCTGAATGTCGCGAAATGTGAGTTCTTCTGTGGCATCGATGCTGACAGCCTGCTTGAGTCGGATGCCCTGTTGCGTGCAGTCTCCGTCATGCTTGACCACCAGGTCCAGTCCATTGCCAGTGGGGGAAACATCTGCCCGGTCAACGGCTGTGATGTCGAACTGGGCTCCTTGGACTCGATAGCGCTTCCGCACAAATTCCTTGCCAGATTGCAAAGCCTCGAGTACATACGTTCTTTCATGACCGGTCGCATCGGGTGGGCGAGGATGAACCTGCTGCTGATCATCAGCGGAGCGTTCGGTGTCTTCCATCGCGACCGAACCATCGCAACCGGGGGCTATCTGACCAAAAGCGGGAAATACCATAAGGATACCGTGGGCGAAGACATGGAGCTGGTGGTACGCCTCAGCCGCTACATGCGTGAACGCCGCCTTCCGTATCGGGTGCAGTATGCAAGCAACGCCAACTGCTGGACTGAAGTTCCAGAAAAGTGGAAGGTTCTGCGTCGCCAGCGGGACCGCTGGCATCGCGGCCTGATCGACATCCTGCTCTTCCACAGCTCCATGATCGGCAATCCAAGGTATGGAAGATTAGGTCTGATCGGGATGCCGTACTACTTTCTCTTTGAGCTGCTCGGCCCCTTTGTGGAAGCCCAAGGACTCCTGTTTGTCTTCATCGGGGCTCTGATGGGCTTGATAAATCTTCCCATAGCCCTTGCCCTGTTCACCTCAACCATCCTGATGGGTATCATGGTCTCACTCTCTTCTCTCTTCATCAGTGAGTTTGACCGCGCACTCTATACCAACAAGGACATGCTCAGACTCATCTGGATGGCAATCATTGAGAACTTCGGGGTTCGCCAAGTGATCAGCTTGTGGCGTGTCAGTGCATATTTCAGTGCAATGCGCAAGAATCGGGGCTGGGGAGCCCAGGTACGTACCGGCTTCAAGGCCGCAAGCGCTCAAACGAAAACGAAGTGATCACCAT
>RZYT01000602.1 GCA_009930195.1 Spirochaetia bacterium
GGAGATACTCTTTGAGGAGATTCGCCAGGGCAAGCCTGTTGTGATCAACTACTTTGCCTCATGGTGCCCTCCTTGCAAGGAAGAGCTTCCGCACTTCCAGAAAGCGTATGAGAGCTATGGGGACAAGATACAGTTCATCTTCCTCAACGCAATGGACGGACAGCGTGAGACAAAGGCTACGTTGGAGAAGTTCGTGGAACAGACGGAATTCACCGGTCCCATCTTCACCGACGAGGGGCTGTTCAGCTATGTCTTCCAGACCAACAGCCTGCCCACCACCGTGTTCATCAATGCAGATGGTACGTTGGCAAACGGCTATCTGGGGTATGTAAGCGAGTCAGTTCTGATCGAGAACCTTGAGGCCCTGCTTACACAAGAGTAAACAGGTAGCCGAAGAAGAAGAGCGCGCTTCCCCCGATACAGAACAGGTGCCAGATGGCATGGTAGTGGGGGATGCGTTTGCTTGCATAGAAAATGACTCCGATGCTATAGGTCAGTCCTGCTGCAATGACCCAGGCGATCAGGCCTTCGGGCAAGTAGGGGACGATGTCTTTCCAGAAGAACACGATCAGCCAACCCATCAGCAGGTAGAGTCCCACATGCAAAGCTTTCAGTTTTCCCCAGAAGATGAGGGTGAAAACTATGCCCAACAGTGCAATTGCCCAGACCATGATGACCAAACGGATGGCCAACGTTGTACCGATATACAGCATCAGCGGTGTGTAGGTGCCGGCTATCAGAAAATAGATGTTGCTGTGGTCAAGAATTCTGCAGATGCGTTTCCCATTGCCATACGGGAGGCTGTGATACAAGGCCGACGCTCCGTAGAGGAGAATCATGGTCAGCCCCCAGATGATGGTACCAACCTTCAGTTGATAGGTGGCCATATCTGGTACCCGAATGAGAATCACTACCAAAGCCACCACACTCAATAAGGTTCCCACCACATGGGTCCATGCATTCTCCCGTTCAGATCTCGGGTCATCATACGTGTGTAAGGTGATATGGTGCTCCAACCAGTGTGTAAG
>RZYT01000164.1 GCA_009930195.1 Spirochaetia bacterium
CATGCCTACGGCTTCAGTGCCTTCGAAGAGGTCTACAACGAAAAGCCCAGCTTTTGGGAACGCTTCGACCAAAGCCGATATCATACGGTGGATTTTCTTCTGACCGTCATGAAAGCCTTTGCGAAAGTTGGCAATGTGGTCTTGCTTGGAAGGGGAGGCTTCGGTCTTTTCCAAGGGTATACGGATATTCTCAATGTACGCATCAAGGCTCCGCTTGAGGTGCGAATCGAGCGCAAGCAGAAGGAGTATGGCGGTACCGATGAGGTTGCAAAGCGGGCTCTTTTGGAACGCGAGTTGGTCAGGACATCCTTTGTTCAGTCTGATCTGCAGTACAACCAGAATGATGCATCGCTCTTCGATCTGGTCATCGACACCGGCATTGTTCCCCCGGACACAGCAACCTTGTGGGTGGCAGACGCCTATCAGCAGCTGATGAAGCATCCTCGTATGGATGCAAAGCGCATACGGGCCGATCTTGAGGTGGATGACATCCTGTTGAAACTGGTGAAGAATCTGTTGGGAGCGGAGGAGTCTTGACCAGAACAACGCTTGGCCGGATATGCCTGGTCTCTGCGGCGGTGTTGCTGCTGATTCTGGTTGCCTTGCCGCCTCTCTTCTCGTTTCTCCTCCTGATACGCACAGGTGAGTTCCGTTTCGATTATCTGCTTACCGCTGAGCTTGGTTGGTTTGCCCTCATCTCTGCGCTGCTGCTGATGGTGGGAGCCTTCCTGCAGGGGCGTCGCCAGGGTTTTCTTGCCACTTCGCTTGGTTTGCTGGCGTTGCTTCTGCTCATTCTGCTCATGACGTTGCACAATCCGCCGTATGCCCTCGCCATCGTGTTGATTATCCTCTATAACCTTACAATACTCGCTCTTTTGGTCGTTGCATACCGCTTTCTGCACTGACAGACTTCCCGCAATTGGGTACACTTTTCCTATGAACATTGAAGCATTGCTGTGTGAGAAAGGTGAAATCACCTATGCCAATTTTCTGGTAAGTATCAAAGAAAAGACAGCCAAGGTCCTGATCGCAGATGAGGATGGGGTGCTCGTTTCTGTATCCGACGCCACATCCATGGTGGCTCTCTTCAACGACGAGGCATATCTTCGCTTTGCAAAAGAGCTGGTGGGTTTGCCCTCGCCCATAGCGGTGCATGACGGGAAATTGGTGGGCTACCTGCTCGAACAGGGGATGAAGCGCTCCCTCTCGTGCATCCAGGCCGTATATCCGGGAACAGAACGCTTTGCCTTGAATGACGAGGTGGTCATCCGTCCCCTGGTCATGGGAGACCTGGAGATTGTGCTTGCAAACTACCATCATCTTGCTGATGAGCCGTATATCCGTGAGCGTCTGGCAAAGGGTGTCATGATCGGGGCCGAAGTGGGCGGACAGCTGGCTGGTTTCATGGGCCGTCACAGCGAGGGAGCGATGGGAATGCTGGAAATCCTTCCTGCGTTCCGTCGAAGAAGTCTGGGAAGTGAGCTTGAGAAAGCGTATATCAACCGTCTTCTTGATGCTTCCCTCATCCCGTATTGTCACGTTGTGCACACCAATGAGGCCAGTTTGAGGCTCCAGAAAAAGCTTGGATTGGTCTTTTCTGAGGAGATGGTTCACTGGTTTAATTAATATTTATACAAAATTTACGAAAAAATATGCATAGATACTGGTCAAGGTCCACAATTATTGTATAATTATACCACAATTGAAAAGGAGAATGGTATGATACACGTAGGAGTCATCGGGGCCACAGGCTATGCAGGGTCGCAGCTTGTCGCTCTTCTTGCAAATCACCCACTGGTTGAAATCACCTATCTCGCTTCCCACTCCTATGCGGGAAAGCGCTTCTCTGATATCTATCCCTCGCTCTTCTCCAGTTGTGACCTGACGCTTGAGGAAGAGGATATCGAAGAAGCGAGCAAGCGTTGTTCGGTTCTCTTTCTTGCCCTTCCTCATGCTTTGGCAAGCAAGTTGGTTACCCCTGCCATCCTCGAGCGTTGCATCATCATCGACCTTGGTGCCGATTACCGCCTCAGCGATGCATCGGTGTACGAAAGCTGGTACAAGACCACCCATCTCAGCAAGGATCTTTTGGACCAGGCCGTGTACGGTCTCTGTGAGCTCAAGCGCGAGCAGATTGCCAAGGCAAACCTCATAGCCAACCCAGGCTGCTATACCACAGCAAGCATTCTTACCCTAGCTCCCTTGGTTGCACACCAGCTCGTCGATGCGACCAGCCTGATCATCGATGCTGCCAGCGGAGTGACCGGGGCAGGCAGAAGCGAGAAGATCGACTCGCTCTTCTGCGAGTGCAATGAGTCCTACAAGGCCTATGGGGTGGCCAACCATCGTCATACCCCGGAGATCGAGCAAGAGCTGGGTCTGCTCAACCAGGCTCCGCTGGTGGTGCAGTTCACCCCCCACCTGGTTCCCATGAACCGGGGCATCCTTGCCACCTGCTATGCGAACCTGAAGGAAGGGGTTGGTGAAGAGGATATTTCCAAAGCATACCAAGACTTCTATGCAGATGAGCATTTTGTCCGCCTGCTCGGTACAACACTGCCTGAGACACGATTCGTGCGGAATACCAATACCTGTGCCATAGGATGGAAGGTGGACAAGCGTACGAATCGGGTGATTGCCATCGGGGCAATCGACAACCTGATCAAGGGTGCTGCCGGTCAGGCAGTACAGAACATGAATATTCGGTGCAACCTCGGCGAGACCACAGGTCTTCCCACCACGGTTGCCTGTCCCCTCTAGGAGGAGTATATGCAGATGATTGACGGCGGAGTAACCGCCAGCATCGGGTTTTCAGCCAACGGGGTTGCCTGTGGCATCAAGAAGCGCAAGAAGGATCTGGCCTTGGTCGTGAGTGAGAGCCCCTGTACGTTTGCAGGCAGCTTCACCACCAACCTGGTCAAGGCGGCCCCGGTGCTCTGGGACCAGAAGCTGGTGGCTTCCTCAACGTTCGTGAAGGCGTTGGTGGTCAACAGCGGCAATGCCAATGCCTGTACCGCCTTGCAGGGTGAGCAGGATACCCAAACCATGGCAGCCCTTGCTGCCAAAGAGTTGGGGTGCACTGAGGAGGAAGTCCTTGTCTGCTCGACCGGGGTCATTGGGGTCCCGCTTCCGATGGATAGGATTGAGGCAGGCATCAAGAGTTGTGCTTCTGTGCTCTCTTCCACGCGTGAGGCTGCCTTGGAGGCTGCACTGGCCATCTGCACCACCGACACATTCACCAAGGAAGTGGCGCTCGAGCTGACCATTGAAGGAAAGAGCGTGCATATCGGCGGCATGGCCAAGGGCTCGGGAATGATCCATCCGAACATGGCCACCATGCTCAGTTTCATCACCACCGATGCCGCCATCTCCAAGGATGTGCTGCAAACATTGCTCGGATCCTCGATCCAGGACAGCTACAACATGATCAGTGTCGATGGCGATACCTCCACCAACGATACGGTCCTGGTGCTGGCCAATGGGATGAGCGGTACTTCCCCCCTCTCTCCCAGCCACCCTGAGTGGGAAGCCTTTTGTGAGGCTTTCACCGAAGTGCATACAGCCCTTGCCAAGGCCATCGTGCGTGATGGGGAAGGGGCTGGGAAGTTCCTGGAGGTTCAGGTCAAAGGCGCGAAGGACAAAGCAACCGCCCAAACCCTGGCACGCTCGGTCATCACCAGCAATCTGGTCAAGACTGCCTTTTTCGGCAGCGATGCCAACTGGGGTAGGATCCTCTGTGCCATGGGCTACAGTGGTGCAGCTTTCGATCCTTCCGGTCTCGATCTCTTCTTTTCCTCTGCGAAGGGAATGATCCAGGTGGTGAAGGGCGGAACTCCGCTTCCCTTCGATGAGCATCAGGCAAAGAGCATTCTCCTGGAGAAGGAGATCGTCACGCTGGCACAGCTTTCCGATGGGAATGGGGAGGGGACAGCCTGGGGTTGTGACCTCTCCTACGAGTATGTCAGGATCAATGGAGATTACAGAAGTTGAACAACCATAGGATGGAAACGGAGATTCTGAAGGCTGAGGTGCTCATCGAGGCAATCCCCTACATCAGGAGGTTTGCCGGCAGCACGGTGGTCGTGAAGTACGGTGGTTCGGCAATGGTGGATGAGAAGCTCAAGCGTTCGGTCATCCAGGACATCGCCATGCTCAAGTACATCGGCCTCAAGCCGGTGGTTGTGCACGGTGGCGGCAAGGAGATCACCAGCTTGCTGGAGCGGCTGGGCAAGCAGAGCCAGTTTCTGGATGGACTTCGTGTCACTGATGAGGAGACTGCCAAGGTGGCAGAGATGGTGCTCTCGGGCTCCATCGGAAAGGCTTTGGTCGATGAGCTCCAGATGGTAGGCATCAGCTCGGTGGGTATCAGCGGCAAGGACGGAAGAAGCCTGCTCTGTTCCAGGAAACTGGATGAGAAAGGCAGGGATCTTGGTTTTGTCGGGCAGATCGACCATGTGGATACCACGTTGCTGGAAACGCTGCTTGCCAACAACTTTGTTCCGGTTGTCTCCCCGGTCGGGGTTGATGCAGCGGGCAATACCTACAATATCAACGCAGACTACGCAGCGAGCGCGGTTGCCGGCTCGCTTTCAGCCCAGAAGCTGATATTCCTCACCGATGTGGAGGGGATTCTCAAGGACAAGGATGATCCGTCCACCATCCTCAGGACGCTCAGCGAACAGGAAGCCCTTGGGTATATTGCCGATGGGACGATCAAGGGAGGGATGATCCCCAAGGTCCAGTGCTGTCTGGATGGTCTGGACAAGGGAGTGGAGAGTGTGCACGTCCTCGACGGACGGGTGCCGCACGCAATCCTGTTGGAAATCTTCACCACCAAGGGCGTGGGAACCATGGTCACCAAGGAGAAACAGGCATGAGTATGCAAACGACGATACAGAAAGGAAAACACTATCTGCTGGATACCTACAGCCAGGTACCGGTGGTCTTCAAGGGCGGGGAGGGGATGTACCTCATCGACGAGGAGGACAAACGCTATCTCGACTTTGTCGGTGGCATTGCCGTCAATGCCCTGGGGTACCACGACAATGGACTGACCACAGCCTTGCAGAAGGTGCTGGACCAAGGGTTGCTGCACTGTTCAAACCTCTACTTCAATACAGAGGCGGTAACAGCGGC
>RZYT01000603.1 GCA_009930195.1 Spirochaetia bacterium
GTTCAGTATACAAAACAGATGGCGTTGCATCAAGAAGCTGCCAGTAGAGGTTGGAGGCCTATCCACACCCCAGCGCAACCAACAAATACGTAGACGATGCGCCTAAGCGTTGTATCGGAAATTTTCTTGAACAGCAGAAGACCTAAATACGTTCCCACTCCAATGGCAGCCCAACCGACAAGGATAGGTGCAAGGTGGGATCTTTGGAGGGAGCCAAAGGATGATCTGACCAAGATGCTGTGGATATTGCAGAACAGGAAATATGCCTGGATGGTGGAAAGATAGGCTCTTTTGTCCTTTACCGAAGCAAAGAGATAGAGTGCAACCGGAGGTCCCCCAATACCGAAGAATCCATTGCCAACCCCCGCGATCAGACCCATGAGCAACCCATTGCCCGCCGTTGCCTTGATGACGATACGCTCACTGAAGAACGCAAAATAGAGTGAGAGCAACAACAAG
The DNA here is from genome assembly GCA_009930195.1 of Spirochaetia bacterium. Lineage (GTDB taxonomy): Bacteria > Spirochaetota > Spirochaetia > Sphaerochaetales > Sphaerochaetaceae > Sphaerochaeta. The sequence goes on from RZYT01000603.1 coordinate 460, forward strand.
AACAAGCCGAGGGCAACACTGAGTATGCCCGAATCGACTGATAGGCTGAAGATGATGACCAACTGGGCGACAGCCAAGGAGGTTGCCAGAAGCGGAAGAAGAATCTTCCAAGCAATATGCCGATGGTACCGTACAGCCAGATATCCGGTGCTAGCCATAGCGATGACTTGGTTGAGGGTTACAGCGGTAGAGAAGGGATACAGAGCAGGAAGAAAGATCATTGCAATGATGGGAAACCCAAATCCGATGTTCGCCTGGAGAAACGCTCCTATGAATACCACAAGAAAAACCTGAATGAGCTGCAATTCACACCCCCTTTGGGGAGTGTACCATGCGTTCCAGACTCGGGGTACAAAAAAACCTTCCATTGTGGAAGGTTTTCTGGTATGGATGGAAGAAGAAAAAAGAGGCCCGGCGGCTACCTACTCTCCCACGGCTAACCGTAGTACCATCGGCGTGAGGGGGCTTAACTTCCGTGTTCGGGATGGGAACGGGTGTGTCCACCCTGCTGTGGCCACCGGGCCGGCCAACGCCTGGGAGCGCGAGAAACCTCGCACGACCGG
>RZYT01000604.1 GCA_009930195.1 Spirochaetia bacterium
GAAAGAGACCGGACGCTACTACAGCATCGACAAGGAGATGAGCCGCTTCTCAGACCGTGTCGGACGCGACATGGTCCTTGCCATGACCCATGAGGAAGCGGTTACGGACCTCGCCAGAGGTGAGATTGACAGCTACAAGCGTCTTCCTCTGCTCGTGTACCAGATCCAGACCAAATGGCGTGACGACCCGAGGCCCCGTGCAGGGCTGATCCGTGTCCGTGAGTTCACGATGAAGGACAGCTACTCCTTCGATGTCGACCAGGATGGGTTGGATGCACAGTATGCCGCACACTACAAAGCCTATTTCAGGATTTTCAGCCGTGCAGGTCTTCCGGTGATCGTTGTTGGCGCTGACAGCGGCATGATGGGTGGCAAGATCTCCCACGAGTACATGTACCTCTCCTCCATCGGTGAGGATACGATCATCACCTGTCCTGCCTGCGGCTATACCGCAAACCGCCAGGTGGCTGCCTTCGCAAAGACCTCCTACACTGAAGAGATGAAACCGGTGGAGAAGGTCCTGACCCCTGAGTGCAAGACCATTGAGGAGCTGGCCGCTTTCCTCAAGATTGAGGAACGCCAGACAGCCAAAGCTGTCTTCATGGTCGGAACCTTCATCAATGACACCAACGGAGAGGAAGAGGAGAAACTGATCGTCGGCATCGTACGCGGCGACCTCGATGTTGAGGAAAACAAGTTGCAGAACGCCGCCCGGGCAAACGCACTTCGCCCTGCTCACTCCGAAGAAATCCTGGCAAAGGGCATGGTTCCCGGCTATGGGTCGGCCATCGGCTGTGCCAAAGATGTGTTGGTAATCGTTGACGATTCGGTGGCAAACAGCAACAACCTGGTTGCCGGAGCCAACGAGGAAGGATATCACCTTCTGAACACCAATTTCGGGCGTGACTACTCTGGCTTGGTCGCTGATATCGCCAGTGCCGCTGCCGGCTATGCCTGCCCTGAGTGCGGCAAGCCCCTCGCTTCTTCCAAGGGAGTTGAGGTAGGAAACATCTTCCAGCTG
>RZYT01000605.1 GCA_009930195.1 Spirochaetia bacterium
GAACTATAGAATCCATGTGGCCGGTTGTTCATGTCTTGTGTCCGTTGTTGATTGCATGCACTTAGCAACTGAGAAGACCACGATTTGACTTAGGTGTCTGGATTTCTTTAGACAACAATGGTAACCGAAGGATTCTCCCCCGATTACCATATTCAGAAGCCTTTTGGATCTGTCGCTATATCAGCAAACAAACTCTCCACTGCCACCAGCTGAAGGATACCTGTTCAGATCATAGGGTGAGAAAATGCCCCTCTCTGTTACGATACCGGAGATCAGGTGGGGAGGCGTCATATCAAAAGCAGGGTAGTAGCCTTTGATTCCCGTTCCCTCAATGGCAGTTCTCACTCCCATTGCCTGGAGGGAGAAATCGGGATCACGCATCTCGATGGTTACCGTATCATAGGTGGGATGCCCGATATCCGGAGCACCGCTGACAAACAAAGGAATTCCGAAGTGCTTGGCACAAATGGCAATCTGGCTGGTGCCCACCTTATTGAACACATAGCCATCGCAAGAAATTGCGTCGGCAGCACAGGTAACCACATCGACATGCTCATTGGCCATGACAAAGGCCGGCATGTTGTCCGTGATGACCGTGGTATCAAAACCCATCTCACTGCAAACCGTTGCCGTAAGCCTGGCCCCCTGGAAATAGGGTCTGGTCTCCGGGCAGAACAGCTTGATGTTGTTTCCTCGCTGCTTGCACACCTTGAGCATCATGCCCACGATGGTCTCGGCAAAACACTGCGTCATGACCGTCCCATTCTGGGGGAACATATCCACCAGATACTCAGCGGTTCTCGCAATCTTGTTGTATCGGGCATTGTTCGCCTCAACCACATGCTCACGGATTGCGATATCAACAGGTCTTCCTTCAACTAGTGCTTTCTGTGCAACCGGGATGCACGCATCGGTGACCTGGATCATCCTTGTCTTGGTAGTTGGGCGTGCATCGGCGATGGTGTTTGCTGCCTTTTTGAGATAGGCAAGCTGCTTTTCAGCTGAAAGGCCCTTGCACTCC
>RZYT01000165.1 GCA_009930195.1 Spirochaetia bacterium
GGCAAAGCCATCTATGAGGGAAGGATCAGCTTGCAGGAGTTGCAGGCTTTTGGGGAGGAGCACTATGTTGGCTAAACGCATCATACCCTGTCTTGATGTTCGTGATGGAAGGACGGTGAAAGGAGTCAACTTCGTGAACCTGCGGGATGCAGGGGATGCTGTGGAGCTTGCCAAGGTCTACAGCGCCTGTGGTGCCGATGAGCTCATCTTCCTGGACATCACCGCTACGGTGGAGAACCGGGGAACGTTCCGTTCACTGGTTGCCCGTATTGCCGACCATATCTCCATCCCCTTCACCGTGGGGGGAGGGATCAGGAATACTGCTGATGTTGCTGCTCTTCTGGACAGCGGGGCAGACAAGATTTCCATCAACAGCCAGGCGGTGTCAAAGGCCTCGGTCATTGATGAGCTGGCCCTGCAGTTCGGCTCTCAGTGCGTCGTATGTGCCATCGATGCCCGTCGCAATGCACAGTTTGACAAGAACGGAGAGGAGGGTTGGGAGGTCTACGTCCATGGTGGGCGCACCCCAACCGGCATTGAGGTTGTCTCTTGGGCAAGAGAAGCGTATGATCGGGGAGCAGGGGAAATTCTCTTGACCAGCATGGAGCATGACGGGGTGAAAGGGGGCTTTGCCGTTGATCTGACGCGCAGGGTTTCTTCTGCAGTCGGCATTCCGGTGATTGCCAGCGGCGGTGCTGGGACGATGGAGCATTTCAGGGAAATCTTCACTGAGGGCAAGGCTGATGCAGCACTGGCTGCTTCGATTTTTCATTTTCATGAGATAGATATCCCTGAACTGAAGATTTTTCTTGCCAAACATGGTATACCTATGCGTACCCGGCAGTAAGGAGATTGTGAACATGGGACTTGATTTTGCAAAACAAGGGGGTTTGATCCCTGCCATCATCCAGGATGCAGTTACCCGCAGGGTGCTGATGCTTGGTTATATGAACGAGGAATCACTCAAATTGACGCGTGACCGCGGTTTGGTCACCTTCTGGTCACGGAGCCGGGAAAAGCTGTGGACAAAGGGTGAGACCAGTGGGAACTACCTGCAGGTACGCGAGATCATCGAGGATTGTGACCATGACACCTTGCTCATCAAGGCTGTTCCTACCGGTCCTGTCTGTCATACCGGCAGCGATACGTGTTTCAATGAGGCAAACGATCCTGCACAGGTTTCCTCCTCTGAGTTCCTTTTCTATCTTGAGGAAGTCATTCACGATCGTCGCGATTTTCCCCAAGAAGGTTCCTACACAAATCATCTGTTCAGCCGTGGCTTGAACAAGATTGCCCAGAAGGTGGGCGAAGAGGCCGTCGAGCTCATCATAGAGAGCAAGGACGACAACAAGAACCTCTTCCTCGGGGAAGCTGCCGACCTTATGTACCACTTCCTGGTCCTCCTTGCCCAGAAGGATGTGCAGCTTTCGGAGGTCATCGAAGTCCTCAAGGGCCGTCACAGCCGATAACGTTCAGAAAACAAATTGGGAACGAATACATCACCTGCCTGTTGACGGCAGGTGATTTTTTCTCCACCGATAAGGTGACAATTCCCTGCCCGGACATGCATTGCAATGCTCCCACCCTCCCTGTCTGATGCGCGTAAGGGTGTGACAAAAGGGGGGAAGCGCATGAGCATATTTGTGATCCGCCATGCCCAGAAGTCGATGGGTGAGTATCATCAGCAAGGGCTCAAGTTCAATGACCAGCCGATCACCGAAGCAGGCTTTGCCAGTGCACGCAGGCTCGGAGATTTCTTTCGCCCCATCGATATTGCTTCCATCCATGTCAGCGAGTATCTCAGGACGCAGCAGACCATTGCCTATGTTGCGAACGAGAAAGGTCTGGTCCCCATCATCGACAGCCGGATCAACGAGATTGATATCGGCTGCATTGAGATGATGAGTGATGAGCAGATCAAAGTGCAATTTCCCCAGTTCTGGGATGACTATCATGCAAGGACGCATGAGTTTCGCATGCCCAGCGGGGAGACTGGGGAAGAAGCAGAGAAACGCATCAGAAGCCTCTTTGACTCCCTGGACAGAACAAGGCACCACATTTTCTCTACCCATGAGGGACTGACTCGCATTCTGCTTTGTTCTGTGCTGGGCATTCCTCCCTACAAGCGCCATCTCTTTACCATCGACTATGCATCCATCACGGTCTTTACGTATGCACAGGAGTTTGGTTGTTGGACAGTACCCAAGGTGAATATGGTGTTGGGAAATAAGGAGGAGTCATGAAGCTATTGGTAATGAAAGCAGAGGAAACAACGCATGCCCGTGCTGTACACTACGTGATTGCATGAAAAAGCGGAGGACGAAAGGTCCTCCGCCATGAAGTTGTCTACCGTTTCCTAGAGAAGATAATAGGCAGCTCCCACGTACCCTGTGCAGTGGTCGAGCAAGGTGGTACGGTTTCCAAACAGTTCTGCTCCTCCATACACATACAGGCTGTCCAGGAAGAACCCGATCGATCCTTCTGCAGAATACGAGTAGGTATAGCTCGGGTCTTCAAGCAGTCCCTCTTCGGTTATCAGGTCAGCAGCCTTGAGGTACCCCTTGATGGCAGCAGAGGCCAAGAATTTCTCGGTGATGTAGCTCAGTGAGCCTTGCATCTGGGCTGTTGAGAATATGGTATAGGTGTCAAAGGAGGATGGGGCGGCAAGGTTGGCCAATCCAAGCTGCATGTTTGCCATGGCCCAGAAAGATTCTCCCATTCTTGCTCCAGCAGAGACAAGGCCCGTAAGGTCTGCATTGATGTCTGTGGTAACAGCAGGGTCTTCAAGCAATTGGTTCACCTGTGCTCCCTCTCCGACTCTCATTCCGATTCTCACGCCTTGCAGGACATCCGGAAAATGAGAATGCACCGTTACATCCTGGGCGTTGTTGATCGGATACCAATCAAAATATCCATAAGCATCCACATAACTGCCATTCGTGTTGTCTTGGGTAGTGTAGAACCACAGGCCGCTTTCCATGAGGGAAGTAGGCTCATTCATGAACCGGTAGTCCATCCAGCCTTCCACTGCAGGTCTTATATCCTTGATTTCGCTTTCAAATACGTAGGGCGAGTCAAGGCTCAGATACAAACCCCCTGTCAGCTTGTCAACTGATCTCCTGCCGAAGAGGTATTCGGCATAGGGTTCTGCCTCATAGGCAAAGGAATCAGGTGTTTCATAGTCCAACAAATCTCCGACTTCAGCCCAGGAGCCGATATACAGTGTCTGATCCATTGCGAACAAGGGACCTGCCGCTACCAAGCATCCAATAAGGATGAGCATCATTGTTTTTTTCATCAAGAACCTCCTTGAGTACGAAAAATTAGCCTTATGTAGATAAATCCTACCATGAGATAGAACAAAGTCCATGGTTTGACGTGGCAATTCACGTAATTTCTTAAGCAGTTTGGTACGTCTGGTCCTCTACTGGACAACCCATGGCATCTATGGTACTTCTCATGGCATGGCTAAGGGATACGCATGGCTGTTCAGATTGTTGGTTGTCCTCATCTTTCTGGTGGTTGTCATCGTCTGTCTCCAGCAGGTGATCAACTACTTGTCCTATGATCTGGGGGGACCTTCCTCGGCAGTGGTCAGGATGCTTGGGGGAGTGGGCTTGGAAGAACCTCTGGCCAGGGCCCTGTATTGGTACGTCCTGCAGATAGGATTCTCCCTCTTGCTGATCAAGCTCGTCATTCGCAGGCCATTTCGCGATGTTGGGTTCAACCTGCACAACAAGCAGTCTTCACGCACAATCATACTCCGGTTCATTCCCCTCTATACGGCGGTGGTTGTCCTCGCTTGGTTGGCCATGGCAAGGATCTGGGGCGTTGGGATGATACTTGGGGGAGTCGAACCGCAAACGCTTGCGTATCAGGTGAAGGATATCGCCATCTTCAGCCTATTGCCCGGTCCTGGCGAAGAACCCCTGTTCAGGGTGTTCGTCATCCAGCTTCTCCTGATGGTTCTGTACAGCGGCAAGGATGCGGAAACACGTGCTGCGAAGCTCTTCCTCATCGTGGTATCTTCCCTCTTGTTCGCCTTGGCACATGTGTTCGTGCTCTCTTTTGTTCCCCTGCAGCTCAAGTATTCGGTATTGCAGGTAGCAACTTCCTTTGTCTTGGGTATGGTGTACGCATACAGCTATCTCCATACCAAAAGCATTGTTGCCGCAGTGGTTTGCCACAACTATACGGACTTTGTCGTGAGATTTGGTGCGTATGTGCTGCTCAGCTTCGTTGGTACGTAAGGAGTGTGTGCTGTAAGTCTGGCAAAAGAAAAGCGCAGCTCCTTCCAATTCCCTCCAAGGGACGTTTGGATGCTGCGCTCTTCTTTCCCAAGCGTATGGTTAGGCGGCTTCAGCCTTTTTCTCTTCCTTGTTCCTTTCCAGGAACAAGGTATGGATTGACTTGAAGGCAATGACCAGGCCCAAGCCTACCAGAAGGATGGCGAAGACCAGTTGCATACCATCGGAAAGCAGCTGGAAGTTTCCGCTTCCCAGCTTGCCGATGCGTGCAATGATGATCTGGATGAGGGCGGTGAAGGTCACGCCAAGCATGAAGAACATGGGAATCCAGATCATGGATCCCTTCTTGCTTGTCTTCTTCAGGAAGATGGCGATCGCACAGAGGGCCAGGGCACTTACCAGCTGGTTGGCAGATCCGAAGAGCGGCCAAATCTTGGCATAGCCATTCACCGAGAGCAGATAGCCGAAGAACAGGGTGGCAATGGTGGCTACGTACTTGTTGGTAAGTATGCGAAGTGTCAGGCTCATGTGCTCCTCATCCGTACCGCTGTCCATGAACAGTTCCTGGAAGGCAAGACGGCCGATTCTTGCCACCGAGTCAAGGCTGGTAAGGGCGAATGCGCTGATCGCCAAGGTGATGATGGTATTGCTGGCAAGCGTGGGAATGCCTGCTTTTGCCAAAAAGCCCGCAACTGCCATGGCGAAGATCTGGGGAGGGGTCCCGGCAGGAAGCGCACCGTTGGCAAATACAGCTCCTGCACAGATCAGGGAGATGACAGCTACCAAGGATTCCAGGAGCATGGCGCCGTAGGCGATGGGA
>RZYT01000166.1 GCA_009930195.1 Spirochaetia bacterium
CGATGACAATCAGGATGATGAACGCCATCCCCAGTGAGTGGTCCTTGAACCTGAATTTTCTGATATAGGAAACGATTTTGTTTTCACCCATCTTGCACTACACCTTTTTTATGCCTGTTGCTTTGAACACAATGTTTTCCTCGGTGACCTGCTCCTTCTCGAGGCAGCCGGCCATCCTCCCCTCCCGCATCACATAGACACGGTTGCACATCCCGATGATCTCCTCCATCTCGGAGGAGACGATGATGCAACTGATCTCTTCCTCTGCAAGGCGGTGGATGAACTCATAGATCTCTTTCTTCGAGTTGATGTCGATGCCGCGGGTCGGCTCATCGAGAATGAGAATCGAGGGATCGGTATCCATCCAGCGCGAGAGATAGACCTTCTGCTGGTTGCCACCGCTGAAGAACCTCAGCTGGGACTTCTTGGAGGCCGCGACGATCCTGAACTCCGTGATGTAGTGTTCGGATGCCTCGTCCTCCTTGCTCTTGTCGATCAGGCCACGCTTGAGGTATTTCTCTTTCAGGGAGATGAGGCTGATGTTCTTGGGAATGTCGTAGTTCATGACCACTCCCTTGCCCTGCCTGTCCTCGCTGATATACCCCAGACCATAGGCGACAGCATCCTTGGCGCTGCGGATCTTTACCGCCTTGCCCTGGATGCGGACCGATCCCTTCTCGGTCTTCCTCAGGCCCATCAACGCTTCCATGGTTTCGGTGCGCCCGGCTCCTACAAGTCCTGCAAACCCCAGGATCTCACCCTTTTTCAGATCGAACGAGATATCCTTGACCACCGTGCCTGAACTGAGGTTCTCCACTTCCAGGATCTTGGGTTTACCCGTGCTGTCGATCTTCTCCGGAAAGACCTGGTTGAAGTCACGCCCCACCATCTTCTTGGCCAAGGCCTGGGTGGTGAGATCTCCAACCTTATCCACGCTGACAAGCTTTCCGTCCCGAAGCACCGTCACCCGATCGCAAATGGTCAGGATCTCCTGCAGCTTGTGGGAGACGAAAATCATCGTAACCCCTTTCTGCTTGAGCTTGCGCATCAGGTCGAACAGTGTCTGCACCTCCACAGCGGTGAGGGTGGTGGTGGGTTCATCAAAGATGAGGATGCGGGCATCGAGGATCATGGCCTTCGCTATCTCAACCATCTGCTTTTCTGCAACCGAGAGGTTGCTGACCAGCTTGTTCACATCCAAAGGCATCTTCAGAAGCTGCAGCTGTGCCTCAGCCTCCCTGCGCATGGAAGCCTTGTCGAGCAAAAGGCCCTTGTGCAGTTCACTGCCGAGAAAGATGTTCTCATAGACGGTCAGGTAGTTGATCAGGTTGAACTCCTGGGGAACGATACCGATCCCCAGTTTTTTCGCCGTGATGTAGTCGGGGATCTCGGCGACCTGTCCACCAAGACGGATGGTTCCATCCGTCTTCTGGTAGATGCCGCTGATGATCTTGATCAACGTCGACTTGCCTGCGCCGTTTTCCCCGATCAGTCCCATGATCTCCCCCTCTTCAATACCGAAGGAAACCCGGTCCAGAACACGGACGGATGAGAACTCCTTGACTATGCCTTCCAGGTCCAGCAGGATCGTAGGTTCGCCCATCAATTCTCCATTGCCCCGTCGAAATCCACGTTCGAGGGCTCGAAGTCAATCTTTCTCACCAGTTCGAGCGCTTCCTTGGCCCCGAACAGCCTGTCCATCCCGTTGTCCTCCCATTCGACGGAGAGCGGGCCGTGGTAGCCGGCTGCATTCGCCTCACGGATGATCATGTCAAAGTTCACATCACCATGACCGGGGGAGACAAAGTTCCAACCGCGTCTCAGGTCGCCGAAGGCAAGGTGGGAGCCGAGGATGCCGCTTCTGCCATCGAGCTTGACCACGCTGTCCTTGATATGCACGTGGTAGATCGAGGAGGCGAAATCGCGGAAGAAGAGAGCGGGATCAACTCCTTGCCACTGCAGGTGACTGGGATCGAAGTTCAGCCCGAGCGTCTTTCTTCCCTTGAAGATTTGCAGAAGCTTGACGGTGCTGTAGTAGTCATAGGCAATCTCAGAAGGGTGTACCTCAAGGGCGAATGTCACCCCTGCCTTGTCGAACTCATCCAGAATAGGGGTCCACAGGTCATAGATTTCCTGATACCCATCCTCAATGAGCTTGTCCGAATTCGCAGGGAATGAATAGAGATACTTCCAGATGGGGGAACCCATGAAGCCGGTCACCACCTTGCATCCCATGTTTTTCGCCGCCTGGGCGGTATACTTCATCTGCTGGATGCCCCAATCCCTGATCGCCTGGTCGTTTCCGGCAAGACTCTTGGGGGCAAAGCCTGCAAGACGGGGATCGCCGAACGCATCACCGACGCACTGGCCGGCAAGATGGTTGCCCAAGGCATAGCAGCCAAGATTGTACTTCTTCAGGACCGCGAGCTTCTCAGCTACATAGGTAGGATCCTTTGCAGCCTTCTCCACGTTCATGTGATCACCCCAACAGGCAATCTCCACGCCATCATATCCCATCTCGCTGACAGTCTTGCACAGTGTCTCAAACGGAAGGTCAGCCCACTGACCGCTGAAAATCGTTACCATCCTTGCCATGGAATCATCTCCTTAGTTTTGTGTTATACGTTGACCCACACGGAGCCAGCCTTGCTGCTTTCTACGCACTTGTTGATGAACACTACGCCGTCCAGGCCCATCTCCACGCTGGGGAAGTCCAGGTCTGCAGAGGAGAGCTTCTCTCCTTTCAGATGCTTTGCCAGGGCAAGTACGAACGGTTTGTAAATGTTTGCAAACGCTTCGAACAGCCCCTCCGGGTGTCCACTGGGAACACGCGAATACTGCTGGGCTTCCGGTGCAAACTGGTCGCGGCCACGGCTCCATTTCTGTTTCGGACTATCCTTGGGGGTGAAATAGAAGTGGTCGGGGTCTTCCTGGGCCCATTCAAGGCCACCCTTCTCCCCAAAGACCCGGATTCTCAGGGCATTGTCATACCCGAATGCAATCTGGCTTGACCAGTACAGGCCCTTCGCCCCGTTCTCGTACTCAACCATGACCGATGCGTTGTCATCCAATGTCCGCCCTTCGACCAGGGAGTCCAGGCGTGCACAGACACGCTTGATCTTCAGACCGGTGACGGTTGCCACCATGTTCTCGATATGGCTCCCGATGTCCCCAAGGCAGTTGGAGATGCCCGAAACCTTCGGGTCCATGCGCCAAGGAGCTATCGAACTGTGTTCGTCAACCGGGTTGGCAAGCCAGTCCTGCGGATACTCTGCGTTTACGAAGCGGATTGTTCCGAGCATGCCGTCCTTCACCATCTTGCGCATCTGCTTCACCGCAGGATAGCCGGTATAGGTATAGGTGACGGCAAACAGCAGTCCCTTCTGCCTGCAGATGTCGGAAAGCTCCTGGCTTTGCTCAATCGTCCAGGTCAGAGGCTTGTCACAGACAACATGGATACCCTCGGAGAGGAAGGCCTTGCAGATCTCATAGTGTGAGGCATTCGGGGTTACGCAGACGGCGAATCTGATGCCATCGCTGCGTTTTGCTTCCGCCTTGGCCATCTGTTGGTAGTCGGTGTACAGGCGATCAGCTTCAATGCCCAGTTTTGCGCCGAAGGCTTTCGACTTTGCAGCATCACGGGAAAAACAACCGGCTTTCAGCTGTGCAAGCCCATCGATGCGGATGGCTTTCCTATGCACATCCCCAATGAAAGCGCCTGGTCCTCCTCCAATCATTCCGTATGCAATCTGTTCCATGGTTCCTCCTATGCACGTGCGTGCATTCTGCGGTGCAGAAGCTCGCGTTTTTTCGTTTGCACGAGACTATGGTACCACGTTTTTGACCTTTCGCAAGGAAAATTGGCCTGCAAATCCCCTCATTGGGAAGAAAACCAAGACGTATCAGGACCTGCAGGATCTCAGGTAGGAGAGAGCTTGGGTTTTGGATGGAGGGTCATCGAAGAACGAAGAGCCTTCTGTTTCCAGATCGATGCTTCCCTCATAGCCGGAGTTCTGAAGCACCGTGCAAAGCGCCTTCCAGTCGGTATCGCCCAAGCCAGGGAGCGTGGTCGTGATGGCTTTCTGCTTTGCATAGAGCCCAAAGGTCTTGAGACGGGTCCAGTCAACGCAGGCATCCTTGCCGTGGATGTGTTTGATGCTTGGCAACCAACGCCTCAGTTGGTCGAGGGGATCGACGAATGCTTCGACTTGGTGGCAGGGCTCCCACTCCAAGCCCAGCCGTTCATCATCCAGATTGGAGAAGAGCAGCGTCCAGGCATCATCATTGATGGCAATGTTCCACTTGCCCCGTTTCCACACATCCCCCATCCTGCAGTTCTCCATGAGCAGTCCCTTGCAGTCACAGCGATATGCTTCCTCCAGCAAGTCGGAGAAGAGATCTTTCCAAGCCGGGATCGACTCTTCGACGCTGGCATTGGGGACTCTTCCTGCAAAGCCGGTGACGAAGGGAGAACCAAAGAGTGAAGCATGTCGGATGAGGGTCTTCCAACCCTCTGCCGTGCTGGGGTTTGCCAAGGGGTTTCCCCAGACGGATAGGGCGGAAACAGGAAGTCCGGCTTCGTTGACCAGCTCTGCAAGAGCGATGAGGTCTGTCTCCCCCAGTGTTTCCCAGAAGGTGATGCCGACTGTCTCACAGCCCATTTGCTTCAGGAAGGCCAGGTGCTCCCTGTCCAGTTCCTTGGCCGCCACCAAAGCCCCTATCGCTATGCTCATCGGTTCATCTCCTCCAACAATGCTTGGACGCGAAGTCCATCCTCCAGGTCTGGTTTCCCCGGTACTCCTGCATCGACCCAGCGAACAAAGTTCTGGTACGCAGAAGCAAGGGGAGGGGAACTGACCGGAAGGCTCTCTTGTCCCGCTGTGGTGAACTGGATGTGCTTTCGGTCGAGCGAGGTGTTCAGCGATGCTGAGGCAAGGCTTCCCCTCACGGTCAGCTGCAGTGAATCGTCCCACGTTTCATCGCAGTATGAGCAGGTAAGGGTACAAGGAGTTGCATTTCCCACCGTCAGGGTTGCCTGATATGCAAGAGGAAC
>RZYT01000167.1 GCA_009930195.1 Spirochaetia bacterium
ATGGCCGCCCAGTCCATCATTGACCGCATTGATGCCATGTATGTGGCCATAGACAACACCGTGGTCAGTGCCATCCCCTCGGTCAGCGAGGTGTGTGCAAAAGCGGGCATCCCGCTCTTCAACACCGACACGACCAGCAGCCGGAATATCGACTTCCTGATGAGCTGGGGTTTCGACTACTACACCGTCGGGGTGGAAACCGGCAAGGTGGTGGAGCGCATCCTCAATGGGGAAAAGCCGAAGGACATAGGGGCTGTCTTCTTCGAGGATCCTTCCCAATTTGAACTCTGGTTCAACCTTGATGTGGCCAAAAACCTGGGAATCACCATTCCCAACGACTTGTTGGAATCAGCAAAAGTGCTGATCCAAGACGGTCGGAAAGTCCCCTTCTCTTCCATCGTACATCCGTAGGCAGGATTGAAATGCCTGGACAATACTCCTTGTTTGAGCCTGCCTCCTGACCCGGGGCAGGCTCCTTTTTGCCATACACTCACAATACTCTGCATATTCTATGAATTAATATTCATCTAATTGCATAAACGGATTTACAAAAGAATGAAAGCGGGCTATAGTTTTGCAAACGAAAGGAATCACCCATTTTTGGAGGAACTCTGATGAAAACTACACATCGCTCTGCCTTGCTCGTACTCTTGATTGCCTTGCTTATCGCACTTCCCGCCTTTGGGGCCGGACAAGTCGAGAGCACAAAAGGAACCTATACGGTAGGCGTATCCAAACTGCTTGCTCACCCTGCCCTTGATGCAGCGGAACAAGGCTTGATGGATCATCTGGCCACAACCGGACTCTCCGTCTCCTATGATCTGCAGAATGCAAACGGGGATATCTCCACCGCTTCTTCCATCGCCCAGAAGTTCAAGAGCGACAAGGTCAGCGTTGCAGTCGGCATTGCCACCCCCTCGGCCCAGGCTCTTGCCCAGGTTTTCCCGGTCTCTTCTTCCACGTCGGTTGTCTTCAGTGCCGTCACCGATCCTGCCGAAGCCGGCTTGGTCGCTGCCAACATCGCGGGTGTTTCCGACATGAACCCTGTCGAAGAGCAGATCAAGCTTCTGATTGACATCACCGGAGCCAAGCGCATCGGCAATATCTATGCATCGGGCGAAGCAAACGCCGTGGTGCTCATGGAGCTGGCCAAGGCTGCCTGTGCAAAGTACGGCGTTGAATTCGTCTCTTCTGCAATCAGCAATTCCAGCGAAGTCAAGATGGCAGCCCAGACAATCATCGACCGTGTGGATGCCATCTATATTGCCACTGACAATGCAGTCATCAGCGCACTCGCCTCCGTTGATGATGTGACCACAAAAGCCGGCAAGGTACTCTTCAGTGCCGACCCCAGTGGGGTGGAAGGCCTGAATGCCATGATCGCTTGGGGCTTCGATTACTACAGCATCGGCATTGAGACCGGCAAGGTCATCGAAAGGATCCTCAAGGGAGAGAAAGCCGGATCGATCGGTACCGTGCATATCACCGATCCCACCAAGTTTGAACTGTGGTTCAATCTTGATACAGCCGCCAAGCTTGGCTATACTATCCCGCAGTCACTGCAGGATGCGGCAGCCGTGCTGATCAAGGACGGCAAGAAGATCTCCAACTAAGGTTTATCTTGGATTTTTTCCGCCGGACTTGCAGAAGGCCGGCGGTTTTTCTTGTGTAAGGGGTTTTACATGATTGAAGGAATTTTTGTCGATGGCCTGGTCTTTTCGCTCATGGTCATAGGGATTCTGATCTCGTACCGCATCCTGGATTTTGCCGACCTCACCTGTGACGGTTCGGTTGCCACCGGGGCTGCGGTTGCCACAATGGCCATTGTCGGGGGATTCCCCATTTTCGTAGCATTGCTGCTTGCGTTCTTTTCTGGGGTGCTGGCAGGAATGGTTACCGCAGCCATCCACAACAAACTCAAGATCCCAGGGCTGCTGGCAGGTATCCTGACGATGACGATGCTCTATTCCATCAACCTCCGCATTCTGGGCAACAAGGCAAACGTACCCCTTCTCAGGGTTGAAACACTGTACTCAAAGCTTCCCCAATCTCTCTCCTTCCTCCCCAGTGAATGGGCATCATTGGTCGGCACCCTGTTGGTTGTCCTCTTTGTGAAGGTTCTCATTGACATCTTCTTCCGTACCGACCTTGGCGTCAGCATGGGGGCCATGGGCGGCAACGAGCAGATGGTCATCAGCCAAGGCATCAATCCCGATATCCTCAAGCTGATGGGCATCGGTCTTTCCAACGGGCTGATTGCCCTCAGCGGAGGACTCCTGGCCCAATACCAGGGTTTTGCCGATGCAAACCTCGGACAGGGCATGGTGGTCCAGGGCCTGGCAGCCATCATGATCGGTGAGTTCCTCTTCTCCACAAACCGCATCAGCCTGCTCACCCTCAGGGCAATCCTGGGAGCAATCATCTACAAGGCGCTGATGTTCTTTGGAAGAAAGTATGGATATCTTGTGAACATCACTCCCAACGATTTCAAGCTGCTGACCGGTATCCTGGTCATTGCAAGCCTGTTCATTGCACAAACCCGCAGTGCTGCTTCCTCTGCCGGGGCAAAGAAAAAAGCCATCGCCCGCTCACAGGCAAAGCACACCGGCAAGGAGGAAGAACATGCTTGACCTACAGAACATCACCAAAGTTTTCTACCCGGGAACCGTCAACGAGAAGATGGCCCTGGACAATGTGAATCTCCATGTCAACAAGGGCGACGTCATCTGCGTCGTCGGCTCAAACGGTTCGGGGAAATCCACCCTGTTCAACCTGATCAGCGGAACGTACCCCGTTACCAACGGGAAGATCGTGTTTGACGGAACCGATGTCACGGCCAGTCCCGAGTACAAGCGGGCCATGACCATCGGACGTATCTTCCAGGATCCCACCAAGGGAACAGCGGCCAACATGTCCATCGAGGACAATATGATCACAGCCGAGACCAAGGGTATGAAAGGCCTCAGGATCAGTTTGAACAACGAGAAGCGCGAACTCTTCAAGACAATGTTGGAAAATATCGGCTTGCAAGACAGGCTGAAAGACAACGTAGGACTCTTGAGCGGAGGACAGAGGCAAGCACTCACCCTGCTGATGACTGTCATGTCCCGGCCGAAGATGCTCCTGCTCGATGAGCATACAGCCGCCCTTGATCCACGGAACGCACAGATTGTGATGGATCTTACCGAACGTTACATCAGGGAGTATTCTCTCACCGCCCTGATGGTTACCCACAACATGCAGTTCGCCATCGACTTCGGCAATCGCCTGATCATGATGGATGAAGGCACCATCATCCTCGATGTTGCAGGAGAGGAGAAATCCAACCTCACCGTTGAGGAGCTGGTGCGCTTGTTCAAGAACCTGAGAAACAAGACGTTCGACAACGATGAGGGTCTGCTTACCAAGGCATAAGGCACAATGTGTCTTGCCACCATCCCGGTTTCCGCATAGGATGGATTTGAGGTCCAATTTGTGAATACCAAGTCAGCAAAAACGGCGTTTGAACCCATGTTCTCCCGCCGTTTTCTTATTACCCTAATCATTCCGCTCATGATCGAACAGTTGCTGGCAGTCACCATCGGGATGGCTGATACCATCATGGTCGCTTCCGTCGGTGAGGAAGCAGTCAGTGCCATCAGCCTGGTTGATTCCATCACCATCCTCATCGTCACGCTCTTCGCCGCTTTTGCCACCGGAGGTGCGGTGGTTTCCAGCCAATACCTCGGGAACAAGGACTATGCCCTGGCAAACAGTGCCGCCAAGCAGCTGCTGACGCTCTCGCTGGGGGTTTCCACCCTGATGTTGGTGGCATGTGTACCCTTCAGGTCATCCATCATCAGTTTCATTTTCGGCTCAATCGAAGTGTCAGTACTCGAGAACGGCTCGGTGTACTTCCTCTATATCCTGCTCTCCCTCCCCTTCCTCGCAGCATACAATGCATGTGCAGCACTCTTTCGCTCGATGGGCAACAGCAAGATAAGCCTGTGGGTGAGTGTGGTGATGAACCTGATCAACATCATCGGCAACGCCTACTTCATCTTCATCCTCAAGCTTGGGGTGGTGGGTGCAGGTCTTGCCACCCTGCTCAGCAGAATCATCGGAGCGATCATCATCATGATCCTGCTTGCCAATCCGCTGAACCAGATTTCGGTACGCAACTATCATCACTTGCAGTGGAGATGGGAGATGATCAGAAGGATTCTGCGCATCGGCATTCCCAATGGCATTGAGGGAAGCGTCTTTCAGATCGGCAAGCTCCTGGTCCAGGGCTTCATCTCGGTCTTCGGTACGGCAAGTCTGGCCGCCAGTGCCATCGCCACCTCGGTGACCGGTTTCGTCAATATCCCCGGAGGTGCGATAGGACTGGCTTCCATCACGGTCGTTGGCCAAGCCATGGGCGCCAAGAAGCCCGAGCAAGCGGTTTTCTATGCCAAGAAGCTGCTGATGGCAGCATACCTTGCGATGGCGTGCATCGCCATTCTCATCTATCTCTTCTCCTCCCAGATCATTGCCGTTTTCAACCTCTCGGCAGAGGCCACCTCCATCGCCGTCCTGCTGTTGCACACCGCCATGATTTTCAGTGCCATTTTCTGGCCGACGGCTTTTGCCCTTCCCAATTTTCTCAGGGCTGCCGGCGATGTAAAGTATGTCATGCTTGTCTCCATGTTCAGCATGTGGACCTTCCGCGTGGGATTCAGTTATATACTTGCAGTCAACATGGGTCTCGGGGCGATCGGGGTCTGGTACGGCATGTACATCGACTGGGTCTGCAGGAGCATCTGCTTCCTGTGGCGGTTCTCCCGAGGCAAATGGAAGCATAAGCGCGTCATTTGAATCATCCCGGCACAAGCTTGTCAACATGTATGCTTTCTTTAGAACAAACCTTTACAAATTGAAAAACAGATGTATGATAATAGTTGAATGTGCCCGGGCACTACGCAGAACCATGATACTTCTACCTACTGAATCTGCTTCTGTTTTACGTATACCCCTCCACCCTCTTGTTGCAAATCACTGGAGAAAATCCAGAGAAAAAGGAGATGTATATG
>RZYT01000606.1 GCA_009930195.1 Spirochaetia bacterium
TTGCAAGAAGCTCATCAAGGAAAATGGGCAGCCTTACCCCACTGGTCTCCTCCTGCATGGTGATGAAGGCCATCCTGATGGAGAACAGCAGCTGGATCCTTGTCCCGCTTGATAGTTCATCGAGGTGGTAGTTTTTTGCCATGATGGTATCAGTGGCAAAAAACCCCTCATCGTTTGCTGAGAGGGTGTACCTATGGCACGTGATGTCACTGAGCCAGGTACTGGCATGCCTGAGCACTTGGGGTTGGAACAGGTCCTCACTCTCTCTCCTGAGGTCATTTGCAAGACAGCTGACCATCCTTGCCATGACCTGTCCACTACGGAAGGCTTCCAGTTCAGAGAGTGCAGATTCTTGCTTTTGGTATGCTGTAGAGAGAGCCGAACTGAACTTCAGACTCTCAAAGGTTGAGCGCAAACCTCCAAGAGCCTCCCTCATCGCCTCCAATTCCTTTTGTTCCAGCTTGAGAGTCTCCAAGGCAGTATCAAGGTCAGCAAGGGTATGCATTGATGAGATCTCCAAAGCCTTGGGAGATTCTTTGGCCTTCTGCCCGTACAGGCTTCGGTTGTGGCCCAAGGAGAACCTCAAGGAATTCCAAGCATCGAGCATTTCCACAAGCTCGGAAAGCTCAGTCTCATTTCCATAGGAGAGGCCTACGCTCTCCCAGAACCCCCTGATGGCCACCTCTGTAGCAACCAGTTGCTGCTCTGTCGTAAGCAACCTTTCTTCAATCACAGCGATGTCCCCTTGCAGGGAGCGCGCCTCTGACAATCGCTTGACCAGGCTTTCACCCTTGGCTTTGAGATCTGCAATCTCAGACTGCTGGGTCTCCAGTTCAGCCTGCAATAGGGAAAGGGCATGGGAGGACTCTTTCTGGGTTATGGCCAAGCCTTCCTGTTTCTTCACAAACTCAAGACGCAAGGCGCTCCATGTCTGTAGGCGTTCTGCAAAATGGAAAAACTGGGAGCCTTGCAGATGAGCCTCATCACCCTTCAGGCCCAAGGCTTTGGC
>RZYT01000607.1 GCA_009930195.1 Spirochaetia bacterium
GGAAAACCCCTTTAAGGGGTAGAAGAGAACAGCCGCGGTTGGCAGATCTCAAACAACGCCTTAAGGCGTGGCTAGTAGGAGCCCCTTATAGGGGCTGTTTAAAACCACCGGTTTTACCGGTGGATAATTATTATGTGTCTGCAGGTCTTTGCATCTGGATATGATTGAATGATTCATATGATTGTGTGAAGCATGTAAGTATATATAATATATAGAAAAATAAGTTGGAAGTTGTGAAATTTGCTTGAGATGCCCCCAATTCGACTTCATACTGGAAAGCAGAGAAGGAGAACGGACATGAGAATGATTGATGTACTGGTCATTGGCGGGGGCGCCTCAGGATTGCAGGCTGCCATCACGACGAAAACCACTTATCCGGAGAAGGAAGTGGTATTGGTACGCAAAGAGAAGGAAGTGCTCATTCCCTGTGGCATCCCCTATATTTTCGGAACACTCAGCGACAGCAGCAAGGACATCCTGCCCGATAAGCTGCTCACCAGTGTAGGGGTCGAGATCGTGGTCGATGAACTGACCGAAATCAGGGTGAACGACCACCAGTGTGTGTTTGCCAGCAAGGAAACCTATCAGTACGGCAAGCTCATCCTTGCCCTGGGTTCTGTTCCCACCAAGCCAGCGTGGCTGAAGGGCGGGGATCTGAAGCATGTGTTCACCATCCCCAAGAACAAGGTATACCTTGACCAGATGCTCGAAAGCCTTGCTCCCCTGAAGGAAGTGATGGTCATCGGGGCAGGATTCATCGGTGTGGAAGTCTCCGATGAATTGAACAAGAAGGGTTACAAGGTCTCCCTGCTGGAAATTGAGAAAACCATCCTCAACAAGGCCTTTGACGAGGAGTTCGGAGTACTTGCGCAGGAACACCTTGCAGAGCGCGGGGTGAAGGTCATCACCGGCAAGGGTGTTGCGGAAATCAAGGGCAAGGACGGCAAGGTGGCTTCCGTAGTGCTGAGCACCGGTGAAGAGATTCCTTCCGAGGCTGTCATTCTCTC
>RZYT01000608.1 GCA_009930195.1 Spirochaetia bacterium
AGTACCTTCCACATCGCCCGCTAATTGATCTATGTCGGACTCGGCCTGTGACATTCTCCCCTCGTAGGCGGAGAGAGTGGTGTCCATCTCTTCGATCTTGTCATCGGCTTCGCCCAACTTGGTGTTTACCGCTGTTGTAAGCTCCGTTCGTGCCGTGTCTGCCAGCTCTGCGGCTGCTGTTGCCTGCTTCCCATCAGCGATGCACTTCCAGTACGCTGTGTCTGTTACCGGCTTCCCGGTTGCGGGGGTTTCACCGATATACAGGTATGTACTATCTTCGGTGGTGACAAAATCCCACTTGCTGTATTCTGTTTCTGCTGAATAGGCACCCCTATCCATGAATGCCACCCTTGCTATTTTCGTTTCTGTTGCCATATTGCTATTGTATTACTGCGATTAAATCTCCACTCTCTATTTTAAATGTCACACCCTGGTATGTATCAGGAGTGATCATCCATAAACACATGTCATCTCTAAGTTCAAGCTGCACCATGTTTGCCAATACCATGTTTGTTGCAGCAATGGCATCCACGGTGGCCTCTTGCGCACCGCTTGTAGCTATATCGGCATTATCGGCTGCGGTATTTGCCCTGCCTGTTGCTGTCTCAGCATCCGTAACGGCATAATTTGCTGTTTCGATGACCTGGTTCATCTCACCCATCTTCAGGTCCGCAGCCTGAAGAAGTGCGGTTCTTGCCTGATCAGCATGATCTGCTGCATCTTTGGCTATCTCAGCTTTTGATTCAGCCAGGTTGCCCTTCGTTGTAGCATCCGAGGCTGCTGCATTTGCAGTGTTTGCGGCACCCAAAGCGGCTGCTTTTGCCTGATCCACCTCCAGCAGCTTTTGCTCTGCGTATTCGAGTTCGACCTGAAAGGACTGAGAAAGTGTCACCCTCGCCTGATCGGCCTGTGTAGCTGCTATCGATGCTTTCTCGGCTTCCTGCCTTGCCACTACCGCCTTTTGGTAAGCATCCGAAGGGGCAGCGTTCGCCGATGTTGCAG